>VHDF01000043.1 GCA_016871495.1 Verrucomicrobiota bacterium
AGGAGAAGAAGCGGTGAGAAACTTTCCCCCGTGTATCCCGATGTTGTTGGTAGGGCGGGCCTGTCCCAGCCCGCCGCCCACGGGATGCAAAAAATCATGCTCCGGCGGCGCGCCGGGACGGACGCGCACTACCTGCATCACCGGCAACATCGGGATGCACCGAACTTTCCCGCGGAGCATCCGCGGGTTGTCGGTGCTGCGAGGGGCAGCGCCGGAGCGCGGCATGCACGCTCCTTCAGGCTTGGCCGGCGATCCGGCACGGCGAATCCGGAAAGGCGGACGGTGAAGACGCGCCTGTTCCGCGGACGTCCAGGCACAAGACCGCTCCGGATGACCGTGAGGGTGGGGGGAGCCTTCGGCTTGGATTAATTTGTTGACATATCAACAATATGGACCTAAACAGACGACATGGCAACGAGATCCGGCTCCTCCGTGCGAGGCGAGTATTACGAGGCGCTGCTCGAGTTCTTGCGCGTCGCGGAGACGATTTGGGAAGCGAGCCGCCTTTTCTTCGGGCGGTGGGATCTCAGCCCGAGCCAGTTCAACGTGCTCAACGTCCTGCGGGAGCGCGCCAAGGGCATGAGCCAGGTGGAACTCAGCCGGGCCTTGATCACGCACCGATCGAACGTGACCGGACTCGTGGACCGTTTGGAGAAACGAGGGTTGGTTGCCCGTCGCGAGGGGGAGGGAGATCGCCGGGCCTACTGCGTGGTTCTGACCCCGGACGGCCGGCGCTTGATGGAGGAGATTCTTCCCGGGTATCACGCTGCCGTGGAGGCGTTGTGGATCGGCATTTCGCCGCATCAGGCGAAGGCGTTGGTGAGGCAATTGAAGCCGGTGGGGGAACGTGCGCGGCAAGCGGCGCAAGCCCGCTCGCGGTCCAACGGTGGATCATCCACCGGCCATCCCTCCGTCTGAAATCGATTTTTCTATGAGAATTATCCTGCGATCATTGCTCAAACTGTGGTTCCGTTTTCGGATCACGGGCGCGGATTCCCTGTCGGCCAAGGGGCCGGTCCTGCTGATCCCGAACCACGCATCCTGGATCGACTGGCTGTTCCTGGGCGCGGTGCTCGAGGACGACTGGAAGTTCGTGGTTTCGAGCGTTGCGGCCGAGTACTCGCTGTTGCACCGGAAGCTCATGGTGAACTCGAGAACCTTTCCAATCGACACGAATTCGCCCTATGCCGTGAAGCGCATGGCCGAGTATCTTCAGGCGGGCGGACGGTTGGTGCTTTTCGCGGAGGGCCGAATCACGAACACGGGATCCCTGATGAAGGTTTTTGACGGCACCGGCTTTCTGCTGTTCAAGACCAAGGCCAGGGTGATCACGTGTTATCTTCGGGGCGCGCATCGCTTTGCCCTTTCACGCCAGCCGGGATGGCGCACCTGGTTTCCTAGAGTCAGTGCTCATTTCAGCCCGGTCCATCAGCCTCCCGAACTGGGCGAGGTGAGGACCAGCCATGCCCGGGCCTTTTACACGACGTGGCTGAAGGACCGTCTGATCGAGCAGCAGTTCGAGACGGAGATGAGTGAAGGACCTTCAACGGTCCTGGCGGCAATTGTCGAGACCGTCTCACAGCGCCCGGGGAATGAAGTGCTGGAAGACTTCCAGCAGCAGCCCATGACGGGGCGGCGGCTGCTGGCGGGAGTTTCGGTCTTGTCGGAAAAGCTTGAAGCCCGTGTGGCCGCGGGGCCGGAGAGGGTGGGGGTGTTGCTGCCCAACCTGAATGCGATGCCGGTGGTGCTCATGAGCTTGTGGAGTTTGCGGAAGGTGCCGGCGATTCTGAACTTTTCCACCGGAGTCCCGACCCTGTTGACCTGCGCCCGGCTGGCAGGGTTCAAGCAGGTCGTGACCTCGAGTGCCTTTGCCGCCAAGGCCAAGCTGGATCTCACGCCATTCCGCGAAGCAGGCATCGAGCTGATCGAGTTGGAGGCGTTGCGAGCGTCGGTCGGAACCGGGGACAGGCTGGCGGGAATGGTCCGGGCGACGTTCAGTCCCAGGTCCCTTTGCCGGCGTTCCGTGTCGCCGTCGGACGCGGCCGTCGTTTTGTTCACGAGCGGGTCGGAGGGCATTCCCAAGGGGGTGGAGCTGACGAATCGCAATCTTCTGGCGAACGTGCGGCAAATGATCTCGGTGATCGACTTGACCGACCAGGACCGGATTTTCAACGCCTTGCCCTTGTTTCACAGTTTCGGTCTGACGGTGGGCACGCTGCTGGGCATGATTCGGGGACTCTATGTTTTTCTTTATCCCTCCCCGTTGCATTACCGCGTGGTGCCCACGGCGTTTTACGAAAAGAACTGCACCGTGTTTCTGGCCACGAACACGTTTCTGAACGGTTACGCGCGCAAGGCGCATCCGTACGATTTTCGATCGATGCGTTATCTTTTTGCGGGTGCGGAGAAGATTCAGGAGACGACGTTTCTGACCTGGGCCAGGAAGTTCGGGGTGCGCATTCTCGAGGGTTATGGCGCCACGGAATGCAGTCCTTGCTTGTGTGTGAACACCAACATGGAGCCGAAATTTGGCAGTGCCGGGCGGCTCTTGCCGGGGGTGGAATGGAAACTTGAATCGTTCGAGGGTGTGACCGAGGGAGGTCGTTTGCTGGTGCGGGGGCCGAACATCATGAAGGGGTATGTGAACGCGGACGCCAACGAGAAGTTTCAAGCGTTAGGCGGATGGTATGACACGGGGGACATCGTGAGGATCGACGCCGAAGGATACCTGCACGTGCAGGGAAGGTTGAAGCGTTTTGCCAAAATCAGCGGGGAGATGGTGAGCTTGACCGCGGTGGAGGATGCCCTGGCCGGGGCGTTTCCTCATCACGGTTTGCGCTTTCAAGTGGCGGTGGTATCGCGACCTGACGAAGACAAGGGGGAGGCCTTGATCGCGGTGACCAACGAATCGAAACTCACGCTGGAGGAGATTCGCAACGCGATCAAAGCCAAAGGCCTCACCAACTTATGTGTTCCCCGTGAAATACGCGTGGTGCGGGAGATCCCCAAACTGGGCACCGGCAAAGTCAACCATCGCGAATTGCAGAAGGAACTGCAGCAGAGTCAAACCAGCCAGGATCCGCGGAAAGAAGATGGCTGACCATCGATCTTCACGGACTGGGTTCGGCTTTCGTGGAAACGAGCCCGGAGATTCTATGCCTCGCCGCCGGGGATTTCCAGCCTAGGCGCGGCGTCGCATCCGGGATGCGGCGAATGCGGAGATGGCGGCGCCCAGGCAAAGCACACCTGATCCACCATCGGGAACAGTCGTGGCCGTCGTGTTCTCGAACGAAAAACTGAGATCATTGTAACCACTCGCGCCTTCAGGCAGATTCAACAAGTCCTCGAAACTGACCAGGGTTGTCGAAGGAAGCCAATTGGCCTGCACCCGGGCATGCGGAAGTCCATCGGCATTTCTCGAGCCCGGTCCCGTGAAGAAATCATCGCCGGTGTTGTTCACGTGCAAGCGGAATACAAGTTCGGTGCCGGCCGTGAATGTCCCCAGGTTTACCGTGGATCCCACGATACTCGCGTGGTTATTGAAAATGAACAGGTCATTGGACGTATTCCCGTCCATGCCCGGACTCCCCGAACCATCCAACTCCAGATAAAGATCGTTGCTGAAGCCGGCTGAATTGCCCTCATACTTGGCGATGACCGGATTCGATCCGGCCGGGACCGATAACCCTTCCGTTCCAGGCACAGCAATCGGGTGAGCATTCACCGCCGCGCTGGCGAGCAACGACAGGGCGGGGAACAAAGTACGTGGGTATTTCATAAGAGATTAATGACTGATTGAAGAGGTTAGGATTTCATACGACTCATCACGAACGTCTCTAAGCAAATGTCAGACCAACCAAGACCGCTCGTGCCAGGCCATGAATCCGAGTCCCGTATCTGACTGAAGTGGAATAGGTTGTGCATCGGGATTTAGATCTGATGCATCGACGCGTTTCAGAGCCATACTGCTTGAACTGTTAAGAAGGCTTTACAGTTCCCAAGAATCGCCCCGCAAAGAAACGAGGAAAAAACTATCATAGCGAAGGTTTTACATTCGCATCTCGAAAGTGTTAACGATTCCGACAACTCAGCATGATTCCATTTCGATGACGCTGCTCCCGAAATGGATTGTCCGGCTGCCAACCGCGAACGTGTGGCGTCGTTTCAGAAGTCGATGGAGCTCCGCAAGTCCCCGCGATGGGCGGCGTTGGAATGGCTTCCGCGACCGCCGCCCGGCCGGATGGACCCGGAAGGCGTGACCGAGGAACCGTCGGCTGGGTTTGCGAGGAAGCCTGGGAGCAGAGCGGTTCGTGATCTGGGCCGGACTGCTGGCGTTTTCAGCGCAAGGCTTCGAGCTCTACGCGAGCGAATGCCATGTTCGCGACGTTATTTTTCGAGGAAGAGGGGGCTCTGGACGAGCCATTGCAGCATGTCTCCGAGCCGGTATTCGGTGGGGCGAAAACGCGGCAATTGGCGGCGGAGCCATTCCGATTCGTGGTAGGTCGGAGTTCTTCCGTTGGCGTATGTCGCCAAATGTTTCATGAAACTGAAGGCGACTTGTTCGAGTCGGTCCTCGGTCAGGTGGCGCTTGAGATCGGGCATGCCGGCCACTTCGGCACCGCCGGGCAAGGTGGAGCGGGCATCGACGCGAGTTGACTTTAGGCGTCCGGACGCGTCGAACTCCTCGAAGGGGATTCCCCAGGGATCGATCTTGGCATGGCAAGCGGCGCAGCCGGGTTGGTTGCGATGTTTCTCCAGTCGCTCACGCAGGCTGAGGTGGCGTGTGTCCTCGGACAATTGGGGCACATTGGGAGGTGGATCGTCCGGAGGTTCAGCGATGATGCGCCGGGCGAGCCAGGCGCCGCGTTTGACGGGATTGGATTCGCGCCCGTCCGACAGGCCGGCAAGGATGGAGGCTTGCGCCAACAAGCCGCCGAGATCCCGGCGATCATGCCGGAGGGGTTGGAATTGGAAGCCCGACTCGGTGTGAGTTCCAAGGCCGTAGTAGGATGCGGTGACTTCGTTGGCGAGGATGAAGTCGGAAACGATCAGGTTTCGCGCCGGAAGATTGTTCCGGAAGAGGTGAAGCAGAAACGACTCGGGTTCCCGGCTCAGGTGGGTGCGGGCGTGTCGCGAGAGATCGGGGAACTTCTTGCGATCCGGATCCACCACCGAGAATTTATCGAGGGCAAGCCATTGCTGTGTGAATTCGCGGGTGAACCGTTCGAATTTTTCGTCCTGCAGCAGGCGCTTTGTTTCGACACTGAGGCGGCGCTGCAAGCGACCTTGGCCGGCGAGGCGCAAGAGTTCCTCATCCGGGGGGCTGTTCCAGAGGAAGAAGGCCAGCTTGGAAGCGAGCTCGTGCGGGTGGAGCGGTTCGGGTTTGGGAGACTTGCTCCATTCAATTTGGAACAGGAATTGCGGTGAAGTGAGCACGGCGAGAAGCGCTTCTTTGATGGCCGGTTGGAAATCAGCTCCTGAAGCTTTCGCTTGATGGAAAATCTTGAGGAGGTCGCGAAGCTCGGACGAGTCCACGGGACGGCGAAAGGCTTTGGTGGCGAACCGCGACAGGATGATGCGGGGGGCCTCGGGCCCCAGGATCTCCTTGTCTCCCTCATAGAAAATCCGGCGATGCGAGCTCGGCGGCCAGGAATCCAGGAGCGGTCCCTCAAATTCGACCGATTGGACGAGGAGCCTTGGAACGTCGCGTCCGTCGGTGGGTTCGCTGCGCACACCGATTTCGCGAAGGCCAGCGAGGTAATTGACATTGTCCGCTTCCACGTCGGGGCTGGGGAAATTCCGGATGGCACCTTCAAACACGAAACGTTCGAGCGATCGTTGGGAGACCGGTTGCGCGGTGCCGACGGGAGCGAGGGTGCTCCCGCAATCGCGTCGCAGTCCCAAGTGGACTCCCACGCGGGGAGCCCGGTTTTCGAAGGCGAGGAAGCGCCGGTGGAGCGCATGAGTTTCGGGCACGCGGGTGAGGGTCAAGCGGTCGAGGCTGGCCGCGTTGGTGGAGCGGGCCGAGAGGGTGAGGGGTCCTGCGGGCAACCGCACGGCGAGGAACGCGGGCTGGACGAGCAAACCCGTGAACTCTTGTTGTCCGAGCACGAGTTGGAGGGCGGTTGCCCGGGGGGGCGACTTGGCCTGCGGTTGTGGAGGGAGAGAGGTGGCGAAGACATCGACGCGGTAAACGCCCGGTTCCCCGATCTGAATCGTTTGGGAGGGATTGAGCTTCTCGACCACGTGGGAGGGTGATGGAGTCTCGCTCGCGGGGGCATCCTTGGAATCGAGGAGCAGTGCGTCCGGATACTTCGCGGCGGTCACGGTGACGCGGAAACGACCGTGGTGCGGCAGATCGCGGAGGGAAATCTTGAAATTGGCTTTCGGGCCGTAGGTGCCCTCGGCGTCGAAGAGTTCGTCGTTCGGAAGCGCGGGTCGGAGCAGTAGTCCCCCGGGGACGATGTCATAGGCGTGTCCTTTCGGGTAGCCTGTGCTGCCGCGCATACAGGCGAAGACGGAGTGGTAGAGGCTGTGGAAATCGCGCCAGCCGCGGACGGTGTCATTGCCTTGGTACCCTTCGATGAACCGCAATTTGGAGGGCATGGAAAAGGCTGAGAACTCGAAGGGCTTGGCGGGAGTCAGTTCCGTGACGAGGACATCGGCATTCGGAAGCAGGAGGCTGTTCGCGCCGAGGATGAGGGCGTCGGGGCAAGGATGAGGGTTGACCGAGCGTCCCAAATCGACGCGAAAGTTTTGGACCACGGGTTTGGACTTGGGATCGATGAGGACGCGTTCCAACGCTTTTTCGGCGACCTCGAAGTAGGATTCGACGAGCAGGGGAGAAGTGGCGAGGGTTTCCTGGTTGTTGACGAAGCCTTCTTTGGAAACGGCGTCGGGCGGGAGCAAATCGGCCAGTTCATCATCGAGGAGCAACAATTCCCGCAGGGTGTTTCGGTATTGGGCCACGGTGAGGCGGCGGGCGCCGCCGTTCTTGGGAGACGGTCGGAGCCGGGCCTGATGAAGGGATTCGGCGACCCATCGGGCCACCGTTTCGCGCTCCTCCGCGGAAGGCTGGGGTTC
The DNA here is from genome assembly GCA_016871495.1 of Verrucomicrobiota bacterium. Lineage (NCBI taxonomy): Bacteria > Pseudomonadati > Verrucomicrobiota > Verrucomicrobiota bacterium. The sequence goes on from VHDF01000043.1 coordinate 7,084, forward strand.
GTCCTCCGGCGGCATGGCCTTGTTTTCGAGTTGGTGCTGGATGCGTGTCCACAGGGTGAGGCTTGGATCGTCGAAGACGGCGGTGAGGTGATCCACGCGGACGCCGGACTTGGCTTTGTCCTCGTTGTGGCAAGGCAGGCAATACTGGTTGAGGAAAGGCTGAACTTTAAGGGCGAATTCGCGACGGAGGGACCCGGCGGCTGGGGTCGCGGCCTGGGTTTGGAGGACGAGGAACATGAGGGCGAGCCACCCTCCGGCGGGCGAAGTGCGGATCGAGGCGGGGAGGGGAATACGGATCGCCATGAGGGTCAGGCGAGGACTTCCCGGACGACGTGTCCGTGAATGTCGGTCAGGCGGAAGTCGCGTCCCGCGTAGTGATAGGTGAGGCGTTCGTGGTCGAACCCGAGCAAATGGAGCAGTGTGGCGTGCAGATCATGCACGTGGACGGGTTTTTCGACGGCGCGATAACCGAACTCGTCGGTGGCGCCGTGGATGTGGCCGGGGCGGATGCCGCCGCCTGCGAGCCAGACGGAGAATCCCCAATGGTTGTGGTCGCGTCCGAGCTTGGCATCGCCGGTGCCCGGCTGGGGCAGCTCGACCGAGGGGGTTCGTCCGAACTCGCCGCCGCAGAGCACCAGCGTGTCGTCGAGAAGGCCGCGTTGTTTCAGGTCGGTGAGAAGGGCGCCGATGCCTTGATCGCATTCGCGGGCCAGCCGGCGGTGTTCCTTCTCGATCTGGCTGTGGCTGTCCCAGGGCTGCACGTCGCCGTGGAAGCATTGCACGAAACGCACGCCCCGTTCGAGCAAACGGCGCGCGATGAGGAGTTGGCGGGCTTGAGTGGTGTCGCCGTAGAGACGGCGGATGGATTCCGGCTCGCGCGAAATGTCAAAGGCGTCGCTGGCCGCGAGTTGCATTCGCGCGGCGAGCTCGAAGGATTGGATTCTCGCTTCCAAGGGATCGAAAGTTTCCCTGCCGCGTTGGTGTTCTCGGTTCAGTTGCGCCAGGAGATCGAGCTGAAGGCGCTGGGCTCGGGCGCTGCTATGGGAGTGGGCGATGTTCTCAATCAACTCCTCCACCCGCGTCTTCCGCGTGTTGATGTAGGCGCCTTGATAGATGCCCGGCAGAAAGGAAGATCGCCAGTTGGAGACGTCGGAGACAGGGAGTCCGGGGCACATGGAGACGAAACCCGGCAGATTTTGGTTTTCCGTTCCCATCCCATAGAGAAGCCAGGCGCCGAAGCTTGGACGGGAGAGGCGCTCGTCCCCGCAATTCATGAGGCGCATCGATTGCTCATGATTGGGGGTGTTGGCGTGCATGGATCGAATCACGCAGAGATCGTCGGCGTGCTTGGCGGTTTCGGGGAAAATCTCGCTGATATCGAGTCCGCTCCGTCCATATTTCTTGAATTGGAATGGGGACGGCAGGGCGCCGCCGGTGGGACGTTCGGTCGTCAGGTTCCCGGTCGGAATCGGGCGGCCCGCGAAGGTCGCGAGCATGGGTTTGGGGTCGAAGGTGTCCACTTGGGATGGGCCGCCATTCAAGTAGATGTGGATGACGCGGCGGGCGCGCGGGGCGAAGTGAGCCGGTCGGGGAGCCAATGGATTGGTTCGCCCGTCTGGGGCGGCCGACAATTCCGGGAACCATCCGGCGTCGCGGAGGAGTCCTGCCAGGCCCAGACTGCCGAGGCCCGTGCCCATGCGGCCCAGCATTTCGCGACGAGACAGCAGGCGAGGCCCTCGGAGCGTCGGCGGGGAATCCGTGCTGGCGTGGGGGGAGGGATGGGGCGGGGGAACCGGGTCCATGGGGCGATCAATCGAGAAACATCATTTCGTTTGAAATGAGCAAGGTCTGCGCGAGTTGTTGAAAAGGGGAAAGGTGTTCCTCCTCCCGGTCGAGGGTTTTGGCGGTTTCAAGGAAGCGGAGAGCGAGGTTCAGTTCGGAGGGCGCAGGGGAACGGAGCAGTACGGTTCGATAGAGCCGGGTGACCCGGTCGCGCTCGCGTGTCGAATTCCATCCGATGCGTTGTTCGAGGCTGAAGGCTTGTTCGGCGACAAATTTGGAATTGAGGGCGAAGAGGGCTTGTTGGGGTACGATCGTTTGGGGGCGCATGGCGGACGACTGGTCGGGGCTCGCGAAGTCAAAAGCGCGGAACAGCGCGGGCACATCTTGACGATCGACGAGGCCGTAGAGGGTGCGCCTCCGGTTCAGGGCATCTTGGGCGACGTCCGTCGATCGCCCGCCCATGCCCGGATCAAGCCGACCCGAGGCGGCGAGCAGCGAATCACGCATGGACTCGAAGTCGAGCCGCCGTTTGTGGGCGCGCCAGAAGTAAAGGTTGTCCGGGTCGATCGAGCGGGCGGAGGGCCGGTCGTCGCTGGATTGGCGGTAGGTTTCCGACAGCACAATGGTTCGGACGAGATTCTTGAGTGAGCCGTGCTGGAGCAGTCGGTGAGCGAGATCGTCGAGGAGTTCCGGATGTTTGGGAGGTGGGGTGCGGACGCCGAAATCGCTTGGAGTGGGGACCAGAGGCGAGCCCAGAAGGTGCTGCCAGACTCGGTTGGCGAACACGCGGTAGGCGAGAGGGAAGTCGTGGGACAAGATCGATTGGGCAAGGTCGAGTCTTCCACTGCCGCGGGTGAATGGACTCGCGTCGTTTCCGCCGAGCCACGAGAGATGGCGGCGCGGGACGCTTTCGCCGGGGATGGCGGGGTTTCCGCGCAGGAAGACTCGTGTGGCCGGGATTTCGGGGACATCCGCCAGGATCATGGCCCGCGCTGGGGGGCGGTTAGTGGCATGGGCCGCGAATTTGTCCAAGCCGGTGACGAGTCCCCCATATTTATCACGCGGGACGCGGGACATGTGGAGGTAGGTGTTGCCCTTGGGGAACCAGACGGGACTTTCCTGCGAGGTGAGGATGGAAGCGAGTTCACGGGCCGCGGCTTGATCCTGGGCGGAAGCGTCGGCGAGGGTGCCGGACGCTTGGGAGTCTTTGAAGGCTTGCCCGATGGCTTCTCCGTAGAGGCGAGCGAGGGCGAGGCGAGTGGAAGGTTTGGAGCTGATGAGGGCGGCCCGGATTCGATTGTTCCATGAGGAGGATTCCGGGTGTTTGAGCCGTGATTCCAGTTCAGAGGCGAGCTTTTCCTCGGGAACCTTCATCAACGCGTGCCAGGCGCCGAAGACGGAGTTGCTGGGGTTGGATCGCTGGGAGACGAAGCGCCTCCACCGGGAGAGGATGCCGGGACGCAGGTCTTCGGGCGAAAGCGAAAGGAAAAAGACCGCGTTTTCGGTGAGGCCGGAATGTTGGGTGGCGACTTGGGCCAGATAATCCGCCGTGCGGCGGCGAGCGGTCTCGGTGATCTCGGCGTATTGCTGGTCGATGTGGGTTTGCAGTTCAAGCCGTTTGGCAGCGAGCGCCTTTTCGAATTGGGGGCCATCAGGGAGGGTTTCGGGTGATTCCAGCAAGGGCGGGTCGAGCGGGGGTTCGCTGGCGGAGAAAATGCCGTAGAGCGCGTAGTAATCGCGCGCCGTAATGGGATCGTATTTGTGATCGTGGCACCGGGCACAGGACACGGTCAGACCGAGGAACCCCCGGGTGACCGTGTCGATCTGGTCGTCGTAAATATCGTGCGGATTATTGTCGAAGAGACGGCCGAGCGTGAGGAATCCCATGGCGGCGAGGCGCCAGGAATGTCGGGGAGGGGCGTGTTGATCGGCGGCCAACTGGTCGGTGACGAAATCGGCGAAGGGGAGATCTTCGTTGATGGCCCGAATCACGTAATCTCGATACGTATAGGCGTAGGGGCGCAAACGGTCCTTGCCGTAGAGGAGCACCAGGTCCTTCGTTTCAGCATACCGCGCCACGTCGAGCCAGTGCCGAGCCCATCGTTCCCCGAATCGTGGGGAAGCGAGCAGTCGATTGACTTGGCGTTCGTAGGCGGCGGGACGGCCATCGGCCATGAAACTTTCGATTTCCTCGAAGGTCGGAGGGAGTCCGGTGAGGTCGTAGGAGAGCCGGCGCAGCAGCGTGCGCCGGTCGGCGGGGGGTGAAGGCGAAAGGCCTTGGCGGGCCAGGCCGGTCCGGATCCAGGCATCCACCGTGTTGCCCGTCTCGGATCCAGCGACTCCAGCGGTGCGGGGTGGGTTCGTGGGGCTGAGCGGCTGGATGGCCCAATGGCGGCTGGAGTTGGAGGTTGGCATCGCAGGGGCTCCTCGGCTGGCGACCATGGCTGCCAGGGGGCACAAGATCGCGAGAAGGTTCAGAAGAACACGAGGGACCCTTCGAAGAACAACGGCGGGCTGGGCGCTGAAAAATGGAGACCGGGAACGCATGACGCGAGTCAATTGGCCGGCACTTGCGACTTGTCGCGATAGAACTTCTCAAAGGCGAATCGTCCCGAGGTCAGCTTGGGCGACATGAGCACATTGGACTTGAGCGATTCGACGTGGCCGTCGGCAAAGGGGATGGTTTCGCGCTTGAGGTGCCGGTACTGAAGGATGAAGAGGTCCTCATAGGCGAACAGCATCGAGCCCCAGCCTTCTCCAGGATTCGAGACGCCTCCGAGAGCATAGGAGGCCTTGTGATCCCGGATCTCGGTGAAGGCCACCGTTTGGACGGGTTGTTCCAAGGTTTCGGGCTGGACGGAGAAGCCGAGAGCCATCACGCCGGTCTGGCGGGGGTTGCCGTGGCGCTGCTCGTGGTTCTTGATGTTGGCATTCGTCCAATAGTGGCGCCGGCCTTGCTTGTGGCTCGGGCAAACGATGATGTTCGTGGGAGCACCGAAAGGGAGGATCAGCTCGTCCCAGGTCATGTAACCTTTGGTGTTGCGGCCTGGCGTTTCGAGCGAGCCGCAAGGAAGGCGTCCGCCTCGATCCTCGGTGTAAAGCAGGCACGCGAGCATGATTTGCCGGGCGTTATTGAAGCATTTGGTCTTGCGTCCTTGTTCTTTGGAGGAGGCGAGGGAGGGCAGTAGTAATCCGGCAAGAATGGCGATGATAGCGATAACGACCAGGAGTTCGATCAGGGTAAACCCGCGGCGGGCCGGGAGGGGAGTGGAACAAGCGGAGGCGCGGCGGCGGCGGCTCCGATTCCACGCCCGAAAACCAGTGTCAGCATCCATCTCGCGACCGAGGGGTTGGGTTTTTTACCCGCTTGAAAGTTCATCCAGCCTCCGGTCCGTGTCGCCGAATCGGGGGAGTTCGACTCCCATTCGGTCCAAGATGGACAAGTAAAGGCTGCAAGCCCGCCGGCGTTCTTCGGGTTGGCCGAGACGGTCGATCACGCGCCCGGTCTTCCACGCGCCCCCCGCCCGCCCGGCCATCACCATGGGCATGTGGTCGGCCTGGTGCGCGTCGCCGTCGAACATGTTCGAGCCGCAGAGCAGGATGGAATTGTCGAGCATCGAGGATCCGCCTTCGTCGATGTTTTTCATGCGCTCGATGAGATAGGCGAGCTGGCTGACATGAAACTGGTTAGTTTTCATGTGCATGATTTCGATTTTGGGATTGTTCCCGTTGTGGGTGAGGTCCACGTGGAGGCTGCCTTTGACATCGTCCAGGAATGGGAAGGTCATGGCCGAGAGATCGTTGTTGAGCAGGCAGGTGGCCACCCGTGTCTTGTCCATTTGGAACGCGAGCAGGATGAGGTCCATCATCAGCCGCATGTGGGTGGGGACATCCTGGGGCAGGGTTTCGGCGGGCCGCTGCATTTTGACTTCCTTGAGGGTAGGTTGCCAGCCTTCAAGGCGGCGATCTTGCGCGGCGCCTTCCAATCGTTTTTCGATGTCACGGATGGACTCGAGATACTCATCAATTTTGGATCGATCGGAGGCGGAAACCCGGGATTGGACGGAGCGGGCGTCGCGGCTGACTTCGTCCAGGATGCTGCGGTCAAGTCGGCGGCCTTGAGGATCGCCGACCAGAAGATCGAAGACGCGCGAGGGATAGATTTCTTTGGTGGCGGGTTTGGTGTCGGATTTCCAGGAGATGCAGGACCCGTAGAGCATGGTCAGACCGTCCTCGAGGCGAAGCTCGGTGGGTTCGATCCCGAGGGCGAGGCTGGGGATGGGCGTCTCGCGGGCCAGGCGTTCGGCGAGGACCTGGTCCATGGTTTGGCCGACTCGAATATCGTTCTGCTGGGTGCTGACCCAGGCCCCGGAGAGGATGTTGGGGAAACGCCCGAGATGAGAGCTTTGGTGGGCCAGCGCCTTGGCGTTATAGAGGCCGCCGAGATAAATGACCTCGGACTGGTGAGGCTCGAGAGGTTTCAGGGCTTCGCCGAGACGGAGCGTTTGGCTTTCCTCGCGAGCCCACCAATACTTCGGCTCCACGCCATCGGCGAAACAGAGGTAGGCGAAGCGGACGGGAGGCTTGGCCAGCGGCGGGACGGCGGAGCGTTTGCCGGATTCCGCTGAGCGAAGCGGCCAGGATTCGAGCCACGGCAAGGCGAGCGCGACGCCGCTGGCGCGCCTGAGAAAAGCCCTTCTCGAAAAATCCAGGGAACGTGCGCGTTGCATAGTGAATTCCTTACCCGATTACGCGGGGGTGGGCAATGGTGGATTACGATTTCATGAAGGCCCGACTTTTTCGCGGTCAGCCTCTCCCTCCAGTCCCGCGAACGCGGTTTCTCCGAGGCCCAGCTCATCGAGTCCTTCCCTGACGAAATCAAGAACGCCCTGGGCGGGACGCCACCTGCTCCGCCAGCGCTTCGACGTCAACGCGGCCTGGTCCAGGGCAGGAATTCACCTACCGCCCCCTTGTGGATGCACCTTCGGTGCCGGGTCGTTGGAGGCTGGGCTTGCTCCTGGAGCTTCCCCGGAGCAGGATTTGGTCTTCAGCATGGATTCATCCCCGACGCCATCGCCCCTGTGGAGGTCGTTCTGCTCCGTTCCCGGAGCGGTGGTGGCGCTGGCGGTCGTGGTTGGATTTTGGGGGGAAGTTTCGCTGTCTGGAGCGGAGCGGAAGGCGCCCAAGGCGGGAACCCAGGTCAATGTTGCGGCGCTGGCGGAAAAGCTGAAGCCCAGCGTGGCCGTCGTCCGGCAGTTCGGCCGGCAAGGCCGCCAGGAAGGGGTCGGCACTGGATTCGTCGTTTCGAAGGACGGCCTCATCGCCACTTGTTTTCATGTCATCGGAGAGGCTCGTCCCATTTCGGTCGAGTTGGCGGATGGCAGGAAGTTCGAGGTCGTCGAAGTGCATGCCTCCGATCGACGGATGGATCTGGCCGTGTTGAAGATTCAAGCCTCAGGGCTTACCCCGTTGAAATTGGGCGATTCCGCGACTTTGAAGCAGGGCGAGTCCGTGCTGGCCTTGGGCAATCCCGCCGGACTTGAACACAGTCTGGTCCAGGGCATTGTGTCCGCGCGACGGGACTTCGACGGGCTTGAGATGATTCAGTTGGCCATGCCGATCGAGCACGGCAATAGCGGCGGTCCCTTGCTGGATCTCCAAGGAAAGGTTCAAGGCCTGCTCAACATGAAATCGGCGGTGACGGCGAATCTCGGTTTCGCCATTCCCAGCGTGGCTTTGCGATCTTTGCTGGAACGCCCCAATCCCATGCCCATGTCCCGCTGGCTTCGTTTGGGGGCGCTTGATCCGGCGGAATGGAAGCCTCTCATGGGCGCGCAATGGAGCCGGCGCGGGGGCCGGGTCCTGGTCGAGTCTCCGGGCGAGGGGTTTGGCGGACGTTCGCTTTGCTTGTGGATGAAGGAGAAACCCGAACCGCCTTACGAGTTGACGGTGAAGGTGAAACTGGAAGATGAGTCGGGCGCGGCAGGACTCGTCTTTGGGTCGGACGATGGAGACCGGCATTACGGATTCTATCCGACGGCGGGTCAACTGCGCCTCACGCGTTTCGACGGGCCGAATGTCTTCTCCTGGTCCATCCTCAAGGATCAAAAAACTCCCCATTACAAGCCGGGCGACTGGAATGTTCTGAAGGTCCGCGTCGATCATGATCGCATCGAAGGATTCGTGAATGGCGAGCGTGTGATCGAATCCCGAGACGCGCGGTGGCGGGAAGGGCGCGTCGGCCTCGCCAAATTCCGTGAAACCAAGGCGCAATTCCGCAATTTTTCCATCGGCACCGTGACACCCGCGGAATCGAATCCAGCCGAACTGGGAGCCGCGCTCGAAGCCGCGGTCAAGGGGCCCGTGGATGCCGAGACCGAATTGTTGTTGTCCCGGCAGTCCAATGCAGCCCGACCCTGGTTGTTGGAACGTGCGCTTCAGTTGGACCAGGACGCCCGGCGCTTGAGGCGGATGGCGCGGGAACTTTCGGAGAGCGCGGTTCGCGCCCGTTTGGTTGAGGTGCTCGGTCAACCGGAGGATCGGATCGATCTCTCGCTGGCCGCTCTTCTGGTTGCGAAACTGGATGAACCGGATCTCGACGTCGAGGGCTCTCGCGCGGAAATCGCGCGCATGGGGGAAGAGTTGGCGCGATCCCTCAAACCTGGCCTGGGCGCGGCGGAGAAATTGGAAGCCTTGCGCAAATACCTCTTCGAAGAGCAGGGGTTTCACGGAAGTCGGACCGATTTCTACAATCGCGCGAACAGTTATTTGAACGAAGTGATCGAGGAGCGGGAAGGCTTGCCCATCACACTCGCGGTGTTGTTTCTCGATTTGGCGGGCCGGATCGGTGTCCATCAGGTGTGGGGGGCGCCGGTTCCCACGCGCTTCATGGTGGGTTTCAAGCCCGAGTCCGGACGCGAAAGGCTGATCGACGTGTTTGATGGAGGAAAGTTCCTGACTCGGAGCGAGGCTGTCGCGCTGGTGGCGGACAACGTCGAAGCGGTGGGCGACCTCGATTTTGCGCCGGCGGCGAAAGGGCAGATCGTGGCGAGAATGCTCCGGAATCTTCTCGGAATCGCCCAGCGCCAGCGCGACGCGGTTCAATCCCTCAGGTATCTCGAAGCCCTGCTGGCCATTCTGCCCGATTCGGCGCCGGACCGTTTGGAGCGTGCGCGCATTCGGGCGCAGTTGGGCGATTCGGCGGGAGCCAAGGCCGATGTGGAACGCTTGATCGAGCGGGCGCCGGCGGGATTGGATCTGGAAAAGCTCAAGGAATGGTCCCGGACCTTGTGAATCGCGGACGATGGGAGCCTGCGGTTGCTCCCGGCTGAATCAGGCGCAGAGGTCTGTTCGGGCATGTTCGTGGGAACCGTTTTGGGTCCTTCTCGTTTTGAAGCATGGTCGAAATTGAAGAAATCCGTTCGTTCGAGGATCCCAGGCTGTTGCCCTACCGGACCATGCGGCGGCAGGACGACCACGAGGCGCAGGGGGTGTTTGTGGCGGAGGGGGACAAGGTTGTTGCGCGACTCCTGGAGACCGCCATCACCGTGATTTCCATGCTCGTTCAGAGGGAGAGGGTGGAGGAGTACCGGCGGCTGCTTTCGATGCGTCCGGAACGCGTTTGGCTTCATGCGGCGGAGAAAGCCGTGCTGGAACAATTAACAGGCTATCCTCTGTATCAGGGCGTCCTGGCCCTGGCGAAGATCCCCTTTCAACCTCGTTCGATTTCATTCCCCGTTGCGCCGGGCGGTTTGGTGGTGGCGTTGGACGGACTGGCCAACGCGGAGAACCTTGGAGTGATCGCGCGTAACGCGGCCGCGTTTGGGGCGGACGTCCTGCTCGTGGGGGAGAATTGCGTTTCTCCCTATCTGCGCCGGGCCGTGCGCAATTCCATGGGCGCCCTTTTCCGGATGCGTCTGGTGTTATCGTTCGATTTGGCCGCGGATTTGAGGCGGTTGGACACGCTCGGCTTTCGGAACCTGGCGGCGCATCCCCACACGGATCGACGGGTGCTGGCTCAAGCCGGCATGACGGGTCATCTCTGCGTGGTGTTCGGAAGCGAAGGGCATGGCATTCGGCCCGAAGTGCTCGCGGAGTGTGGGGAATGGGTGGCGGCGCCGATGGCGCCCGGGGTGGACTCTTTGAATGTGGCCAGCGCTTCGGCGGTGTTTTTGTACGAAGCCTGCCGCCAGCGATCCGCGAGGGCGGGGAGGGACGCAGGCGTTTGACGGATGCTGGCACGCGACAACGAGGAACCGCGTATCCACAGGTTGTCGGTGATGCGCACGGCAGCGCCGGGGCGCGGCGTTCACGCCGCTTCAAGGCGTGTCTGCAAAGGGGCATGGCATGTTCAACGGGCAAGGGTGCTGCCAGGGCGAAGGCATTCACCCGGGGCGGGCCATGGAGTGGGAGGAGATCGCCGCGGCCGATTGGCCCAAGCGGAAGCGCCGTGAACGGCGCGCCCCGAGAACGGCTTCGGGATGCACTAAACGAGGAACCGTGTATCCCGTTGTTGTTGGTAGGGCGGGCCTGTCCCAGCCCGCCGCCCACGGGATGCAAAACATCATGCTCCGGCGGCGCGCCGGGACGGACGCGCCCTACCTGCAACACCGGCAACATCGGGATGCACCGAATGAGGAATCCGCGATGAAATCCGGCTTGAATTTGCCCGTTAACCTTGCAGTTTTCCCCGTTCGTGCGGTTTCGTGCCGGATTTAGCTGCGGCCGATTCGTGTAATCCTAACTCCAAGATCATTCAACATGCCGACTCTGAACATCAAACCCGCCGGTTCCTGTGCTTACGATATGCTCGCTTTGGGCGAGATCATGCTTCGTCTCGATCCGGGCGAAGGCCGGGTGCGCACGACGCGGGAATTCAAGGTCTGGGAGGGGGGCGGAGAGTACAACGTCGCCCGCGGCTTGCGGCGCTGCTTTGGCTTGAAAACCGCCGTGGCCACGGCGTTCGCGGACAATGAAGTGGGTCGTCTGCTGGAAGATTTCATTTTGCAGGGCGGGGTGGACACTCGGTTGATCCTTTGGCGACCCTACGACGGGGTCGGCCGGACGGTGCGCAACGGATTGAATTTCACGGAGCGTGGTTTCGGGGTGCGGGGTGCGGTCGGGGTGCCGGATCGGGGCAACACGGCGGCGGCCCAGTTAAAGCCCGGGGACTTCGATTGGGATCACATCTTTGGCAAGTTGGGTGTCCGCTGGCTTCACACCGGCGGCATCTTCGCCGCGCTCTCCGACACGACGCCGAAACTGGTGATCGAGGCGGTGCAAGCCGCCAAGCGCCATGGCACCATCGTATCCTACGACCTCAATTACAGGCCGTCCCTCTGGAAATCGATCGGCGGACATCAGAAGGCGCAGGAAGTCAACCGCGAGATCGCGAAGTATGTCGACGTGATGATCGGCAATGAGGAGGATTTCACGGCTTGCCTGGGATTTGCCGTGGAAGGTGTGGACGAAAACATCAGCCATATCGACGTGACTGCTTTCAAGAAAATGATCGAGAAGGCCGTCGCGGAGTATCCCAACTTCAAGGTCACTGCCACGACTTTGAGGGCGGTTCGGACGGCGACGCGGAACGACTGGAGCGCCATTTGTTGGGCCGACGGCAAGTTCTACTCCGCACCCAATCGGGAGGACATGGAAATCCTCGACCGCGTGGGCGGGGGTGACAGCTTCGCGTCAGGGCTGGTTTACGGATTCATGGCTTTCAACGATCCGCAGAAAGCGGTGGATTACGGCGCCGCTCATGGCGCCCTGGCGATGACCACCCCGGGGGACACCTCGATGGCGACCTTGAAGGAAGTGGAGAGCCTGGTCAAAGGCGGCAGCGCCCGCGTGCAGCGGTGACGCATCAGGCGCGCCTGGCTCTCCAGGCGTTGAAAAGCAACAGCAGAAGGTTAAAGCCCCCGAGCGTGCCGATGACGGCGTGCAGGGACGGATGCCAGACTGCGATCGTACTTCCGTACGCCACGCCAATCGCAGCTGAACCGTAAACCGCCACTTGATCCCGCCGGGCGAGCGCACTCGAGATCAGGACGTTCGCGATCGCCAAAGGAAGCATCGCCCAGACAAACCAGGGGATGAGGGCTCCGGCTTCGAGCAACAGGCTTCGGCGTTCCGGCCCAAGTTTTTCGACCAGCGATTTTGCCCAGCCCGCTTCGGACAGCGTCAATTGATCGAGCAGCCAGGGAATGGACCAAGCGCCCGCGCTCGTGCCCAGGGCGGCAAGCGCGCCCAGGGCGGCGGTGCAGACCACGGCCCAACCGAGTACTTTCGTCGGTTCAGCGTGCGTGGCGCTGCGGACGAGTTTGGGAAACAGCACAATGCTTAAAGGGGTGGTGAACACCACGAGACCGCGGCCAATCATCCCCGCCGCCGCATAAGACCCGGTCAAGCCGGCTTCGAAGCCTTGGCGGACCACGGGGAGGTCGATATAGAGAATGAATTGCACGGTCCCCAGTCCGAGGGTCAGGGGAATCAATTGTGAAACCCAACGGCCCCACTCGAAGCGGGATGCGGGGCCGGACAGGACTTGGCGGCTGTGCCACAACGCGATTCCAAAAGCGGATGCAAATCCCAAGAGCACACCCACCATCGCGCCGGCGGCATAGCCTCCCATGATCGCCACGATGATTCCAACCGACGCGAAACGTCCCAGTCCATTCAACACGGTCGCCCAACCGAACCAGAGAAAATTCTGGCGACCTTGCAAGTAGCCCATGAAAATCGGCAGCCAAAGCTGTGGCAAGGCCACCGCAGCGGTCATCCAGAGGGCGGCCGGATTGGAGATTTTGAAGCCGGCCAGCAGGCGGGATTGGAAGAGCCAGACGGCAAGCAGAACCACGATCCACAGCAGAAAGGACCAGCCCACCAGGCTGCGGAGGGTTCCGGCCAGTTCGAGTTCGTCCTCGCGATCGAGACATGCGGCCGTTTGCTGGGCCAGAGTGGTTTGCAGCCCGATGACGGGAATCATCATCAGGCCCACAAGGCCAAGCAGCGCGCCGAACAACCCGTACTCCTCCTTCGGCATGAGCGGCGCGAAGAGATGCACGGCAAACATGAATCCCCCGCTCAGGGTGGTCGAGATCATCATCCATCCACCCTGGCGGAAAAAAGAATGGCGCTCGGCTTGGGTCATATCGTGATTCTCTCCAGAACCACGGGAATGGGCTCGCGATCTCCGGGGGCTTTCAGACGCGTGAAGAGCCCCTTCCAAAATCCAAGTCCATAGGCGATGTGAGTGAGCATCAAACCGAGGGCAATGGCACCCCAGCGCGCGCGAGGTTCACGGGGCGTCAGCCAGGCGGAGGCGCTGACCATGACCAGGTAGCCCGCCAGCGGCCAAAGCGCGATGGAAGGCAGCAAGGGCATGGCGGCCAGGTAAACGCAAAAAAGCGGCGGCACAAAATTCAGGACGGAATTCATGGTGGGATGCGAACGCCATTGTTCCGCCCGCCCACGGCCATAATTCATCAGCATGTTCACAAAAGCGCGCCACGTGGTGCGAGGACGTCTCGACACCACAAAATTAGGATCGTAAATCAGGCGCCCACCTTGAGCCAAAATCGCGTCCATCAGGGCGTTTTCTTCATTGGGATACAGCGCCTCATCGAACCCCCCCAAGCGCAAGAAGGTGTCCCGTTTCAAAATCAGATTGCAGAGGATCAACTCCTTTTCGCTCGATTCGCGGCGGCTTCCCATCGCCCGGTAACGCGCCGCACTCGGGCCGAACGCCAGGCGATTACCCATGACGCTGGCGAAGGATTGTTCAAGCGGCGGCGCTGTTTCCGGGCACAGATTGGGTCCGCCCACGCCTTCACATCCCGGCTGCACAAGCGCGTCCAGCACGCGCCGCAGATTCGCGCGTTCGGGAACGGAATCATCGTCCAGAAAATAGATCCACTCGCCTTGGGCGGCCCGCACGGCGTGGTTGCGCTGGACCGAAGGCTGCTTGCCCCGCGCGACAAGGATCTCAAGCTTGTCCTTGGGGTAATCGAGCAGCGCCGCGGCATGGGCGGCCAGAACCTGGGCTTCGTCCGGTCGCGCGGCGATGACCACACTGAGGAAGGGCACGGAGGCATCCATCGCGTGCGGTCAAGGCAGCGATTCCAGGAATCGGGTGAGCTGGCGGACGGCCAAATCGAGGGAATCCAGATCGATCCATTCGTCGGCGGTATGAGCTTGGGCGATGTCGCCGGGTCCATAGACAATGCTCGGAATGCCGCCCATGGCCAGCACCGCGGCGTCGCAAAAATAATTCACCCCTTGAGGGTCCGATTGCCCGGCGGCTTGCATCATTCGTTGCACCCAGGGGTTTTTGAAATCGGTTTCGAGCGCGGGACACGGGCCCTCGCGCAAGGTGCCAAGCGAGGCGGACAGGCGCTTGGACCGCAGCCGGGCGGCCAATTCAAGCTTCACCGTGCTCAGGGATTCGCCCGGCAGCGTGCGACGATCGACTTGGATGGAGCATGAGGCGGGGACGATGTTGGGTTGCGAGCCTCCCAGGATCGCTCCGACATTCACCGTGGCCGAGCCCAGCAGGGGGTGGGATCGACGCGAAAGGTCGTCGGCATACTCGGTCTCCAGGAGATCCACGATGCGGGCCATTTCATGCACCGCATTCTTGCCAAGTTTGGGAGTGGATCCGTGGGCTGATTTTCCCACGGTCTTCAGTACAAGCCAGAGGCCGCCCTTGTGGGCGGTGACCACGCGATTGCGAGTGGGCTCTCCGACAATGGCCAGGTCCGCCTTTAATTTCGAACGCGCCACATGGCGCGATCCCTCTTGAGCCTTCTCTTCGTCGATGAGGCCCAGAAAAAGGATTTCGGTGTGCGCGGGGCGCTTGCGTTTGCCGGCCATCGCCATGACGGCGCTCAACATGGCGGTGACGGAACCCTTCGTGTCGCAGGCACCCCGACCGTGAAGTCTTCCTCGCTTGATCTCCGGAGTAAACGCCTTCTCGGGGGTGCCGAGGATGCCCACGGTGTCCAGATGCGGCGCAAGAATCACCCGATGTTTGATCCGTCCCGTGGGAGTCAAGCGAGCGTGCAAATTAGGCCTCTGGGCAAAGACCTCATCCAGGGCCACGTCCAGTCCGGCGTCGGCGGCGACCGAGGCCAGCCAATGGGCGACGCGCTGTTCTCCCGCCCTCGGATCATCCTTGGGCAGGAAAGCGGGGTTTACACTGGGCAACGCGACAAGTTCTCGGAGAAGGGCGCGGGGGGTGGGCATGGGGAAGATCGGCGAGTTGAGGGAGAGGGATGAATCAGCAGGTTGCCGGACATTGCATGTTAAATTCAGCGGGATGAATTGGGCATGGTGTTCACCGGCCGCCACCTGATCGCGTCCCGTTTAGAGTCCGCCAGTCGGGCCAGCGCAGCATTCAGCTTCAGGAACTTACCCAAGCCGGGAGAAAGTCCAAAGGTAAATTGGCGAACTTCGGCAAGCGCGGCGATCTGAACGAGTGGTGTGATGGCCCCAGGAAAGCTCGCGCGGAGGATCCCAGATCAAGGGGTGACCCCAAGCCGGGATCATTTTCCGGAAGCCGCTTCCCTGGCGTGGTCCAAGAACCTTTCTGCCGCCGCCGTGAGTCCGTTCTTGAGCGAAACGACCCCGACTTGCAACGGAGCGGGCGCCGGCGTCAGCGGCAGGAGTCTCAGACGCGGTCCGGCGATGCATGACAGAGATTCCGGCATCAACGCGATTCCACTGCCGGCTTCGACCGCCGCAATGAGACTTGATACACCATCGAGTTCTTTCGCGATGCGCGGACGGTCCTTGGGCTTGGCGAACACCGCGGCCAGCAATTCGTGATAGTCGGGATACTCCTGGCGGCTGAAGGCGACCCAGGGCTCGCGGACGGCTTCGTCCAGCGTCACGACGCGCCGGCGGGCCAGCGGATGCTTCGGTGCGACTGCCAGGCGCAAATGGTCGCGGGTGAGTTCCTCAAAGCGCAGTCCACGCAACGCGGCGGTGCTCGGGCGCGCCGTCATCGCCAGATCCAGTTTCGCATCGCGCAACCTGGCCAGCATCTCCGCCGTGGACAGGTCTTGCATCCGCACCCGCATGCCCGGCATCGCCGTCTGAAACGCCCGCAACGCCACGGGCAGGAAACGCGCCGTGAGCGTCGGCGCGTAGCCCATACGAAGTTCGCCGGGTCCGCCGGTGGCGACGGCTCGCGCCGCCCTGACGGCCTCGTCGGCCCTTTGCAGGACAGCGCGTGTTTCGGTGAGGAACACGCGGCCTGCGTCAGTCAGTCGCACGGACTTGGCGCTGCGCTCGAAGAGCGGGAACCCCAGTTCATCTTCGAGGTCGCGAATTTGCCGGCTCAAGGCGGGTTGCGAGATGTGCAGTTTCGGGGCCGCGCGGGAGACGTTCTCCGCCTCGGCGACGGCGGCGAAGTAACGGAGATGCCGGAGTTCCATGCGCAATGGAGCATACCTCTTGGTTATGCTGAGGCAAGAAACATGGTCTTTCCCAGATTCCCAGGGCCCGTGGCATCGTGTTTCCATGATGAAAATACGGAAAGCAAACGAACGCGGCCACGCCGAGCGGGGATGGCTTGACACGTACCACACCTTCAGCTTCGCGGACTACTTTGACCCGCAGTGGAGAGGCTTCCGCAGTCTGCGCGTCATCAACGACGACCTGGTGATGCCGGGCATGGGATTCGGAACGGATCCGCATCGCGACATGGAGATTATGACTTACATCTTGAGCGGCGCGCTGGAGCACAAGGACTCGATGGGCAACGAGCGCATCATCCGTGCGGGCGAGGTGCAATACATGGCCGCCGGCACGGGCGTGGAGCACAGCGAATTCAATCCCTCGCCGGACGAAGCGGTGCATCTGCTGCAGATTTGGATTGAGCCTGACCGCAAAGGTGTGACGCCGCGTTACGCGGAGAAGTCATTGGTGAGCGCGGTCCCCGGCGAATTCCACTTGGTCGCAAGCAAGACGGGGTTCGGCCGTTCAATCGCCATCCACCAAGACGCTCAGTTTTGGTTCGCGAGACTGGACGCGGGCCAACGCGTCACCCATCCGCTCGCCGGCAATCGTCATGCGTGGATTCACGTTGCCGAAGGTGAAGTGTCACTCCAGGGCAGACCGCTTCAAGGCGGCGACGGCGTGGCGGTGAGCGATGAGCGCACGCTGGAACTGAGCGCATCCAAGCCGGCACAAGTTCTCCTCTTCGACCTCCACTAAACCTCCCGACGAACTTGATGGTGAAGTGACTCACCGTTCCGCACCCCGGCCCGGCGGAGTTCTTTGGCTTAAAACGGCCATTGCCCTCCATGAATCTTCGCAAGGTTGGCGGTAAAGCCTTTCCGCATCACTTACCAGATCCATCAAGGATAGGCCTCGTTCTTCGTCGTGTTTTTTTCAATGGGACACGGAATGGGCGATGCTCACGGCGACGGAATCCCGTTGGGATTCTTGGCGGGACGAGTTTGAGTTGCGTTTCGTCGGTTGGGACGGGTTTAAGGATCAAGGATGCGGGGATGCCACGAAGGCCGCTGGCGAAGAACTCCAGTTCATGGACATGCCGGATCTTTGGGACGAGCGGTCACGGGCTGCCGGATCCGGTTTGGCCGGGCTTTCTTCTGAACACGAGCACGGCGAGGCCGTTCCACCATTGTTCCAAGTCGCCGTTGTGCCGGGCGGGAAGTTCGTGGACAAGCCGCCATCGCCCGGCGAGTGCCGGCTTCCGCCCGTGAATCGGAGTCCGGTGCAAAGCGCCAATCGTCCACCAGGACCAACGCCTCGTCGGCCAGAAGCGGTTCGGCGTCCCGGATGCCCCGGTATTGAGAATCCTCGTCGTGGGCGCCGTCGTAAAAGTAGCAGCCGACCGGAGGCAGGCCCAGCGAGGGCCAGTCTTGAATCACATCGCGGAAATCGCGGTTGAAAAACGTGACGCGATGTTCGAGTCCGTAGTCGCGCAGGTTGGCTTCGAGCGCCTTCTGATTGCGAGGTTCATGCGGGTCGTCGAACAGCGAGAAGTTGTCGCAGGCGACGGCGCGGGCGTGTGCATGACCGCGCATCGCTGCGATGAGGCTCTTCCCCTGGAATGTGCCGACTTCGAAATAAAGTTCCGAGCCGTCGCGAGGGAGCGCCGCTCCAGCCAATTGAAGCAGCCGCAGTTTTTTGGGCGATGCCATGCCCTGGACGCTTGGACAGGGGTCAGACGATGGCAAGATCCCGATGCGCTCGAGCCACCGCTGCCAGCGCGGGAAGCTGAATTGACCTCGCACCAGCGGTTCGATCGACTGGAGAAACGGCTTCGTGTCCAAGGCGGGAGGCTCGTGTTCGTAGGATCAGCCGAAGCGCATCGAGGAGGGCATGGAAAAGGCAGCCTGAAGGTGGCGCACTTCGGAAAGGGCGTCTGCCTCGAGCAAGACTTCGACGATGTCGAAACGGATCTTGATTTCCGGGCGCCCGATTTCGCTTAGATAATCCATGGCGCCCTGGGCCACACGCCGTCGTTTTTCGGTGTCCACGGCGGCGGCGGGCCGCGTCCATTGATCGCGTCCCCGGGCTTTGACCTCGACGAAGACCAGGCAATCGTGATCTCGGAACACGAGGTCGATTTCGCCTCGCGGGGAACGATAATTGGCGGCGAGGCATTTCATCCCGGTTCGTTCCAAGTGCCGACGGGCGGCGCGCTCGCCGAGGTGGCCGCGCCGTTGAGCGATCGGCTCTTGGTTTGGGCGCGGCCAGATGGACCGAAGACGATGGAGCCAGTTGCCAGGCATAAGCAGTTCAAAAGAATTCGGGCTGCCGCGGGCGGCAGGGAGCAAAACTCAACCGATGGATGGGGCTGGTGCCGAGGCGGTCCAGGGCGTCCAAATGTTCCGGGGTGCCATAGCCTTTGTGGTCGGCGAAACCGTATCCGGGATAGAGCCGGTCGAGTTCGAGCATGCGACGGTCGCGGGTGACTTTGGCGATGACACTCGCGGCGGCGATAGAATAGGAGCGAGAATCCCCCTTGATCAAGGCGGTTTGGGGTGGGGTCAAACCCGGGACGGGGCGTCCGTCGATCAGAACATGTCCGGGTTCATGGCCAAGCTGACGCAGGGCCAGAGCCATGGCGCGATGCGTGGCTTGGAGGATGTTGATGCGGTCGATCACCTCGGGTTCGATGGAAGCGACCCCTTTCTCGATCTGAGGATGGCCAATGAGGAAATCGAAGTAGGACTCCCGTCGAGACTCGGAAAGCTGCTTGGAATCGTTGAGGCCTTCGAGTTCCGGGGGCAATCCCGACAGAACCCAGCGGGAAGGGAAAATGACGGCGGCCGCCACGACCGGTCCGGCGAGAGGGCCTCGACCCGCTTCATCGATCCCGGCCACACGAGCCACGCCGAGCGCCAGGCGGCTTTTTTCGAACTCAAAAAGGTCCGGGGCGGGTTCGGACGTGGCGGGCACGGCCGGAAGAGTGAGGCATTGCCTTTGCGCGCGGCAACGCCAAAGATGGCCGCCCATGGCCTCTGTTCCGGACATGATATTGGGCATCGATCTTGGCACCACGAATTCGCTGGTGGCGATGGTGGATTCCGGTGTGCCCTTGGTGCTGGCGGACGTTCAGGGGCGGCGCTTGACCCCCTCGGTGGTGCATTTTCCGGTGGACGGTGGCCGGGCGGTGGTGGGGCACGAGGCACGGCGGATGGCGGTGGTGGCGCCCGGGTCCACCTTGAGTTCCGTCAAGCGCTTGATGGGCCGGAGATTCGGCGAGCTTTCCGAGGCGGAACGGGCGGGAGCTTGCGAGATTCGTGACGGTGGACGCGAGACGGTTGAGTTTGGCCTGACCGGAGGACGCGTGACCAATCCGGTGGAGGTTTCGGCTGAGATCTTGCGGCGATTGGTGGAGAACGCGGAGGCGGTCTTGGGAGTGACTGCCCGGCGCGTGGTGATTACGGTGCCGGCTTATTTCAACGAAGCACAAAGGCAGGCGACAAAGCGCGCGGGCGAACGCGCCGGGTTGACGGTGGAACGGATCCTGAACGAACCGACGGCGGCGGCGCTGGCTTACGGGCTGAATCGTTTGCGGGACCAATCCAAGATTGCGGTTTTCGACCTGGGCGGCGGGACATTTGATCTCTCCATTTTGGAGCTGCACGAAGGCGTGTTCCAGGTGCGGGCGACGCATGGGGACACCCGCTTGGGCGGGGATGATTTGGACCGGCGGGTGATGGAGAAGCTCGCGGGGGAGATTCGGGAGCGAGGGGGGATGGGCTTTGCCAGCGATCCCGTAGCGGTGGCGCGTTTGCGTGAGGCGGTGGAAGACGCGAAGATCCGGCTTTCCTCCGAATCGGCGGTGGAAATTCGCCTGCCCTTCCTGACTTCGGGCTTCAGTTATCAGCGCGTCCTGGAGCGGAAGGAGCTCGAGGTGTGGACGCGGGATATTTTGTTGCGCACGCGGATCAGTTGTCTGAGGGCGTTGGAAGACGCGCGGTTGCGTCCGGAGGAACTGGACCAGGTGATTTTGGTGGGGGGGCAAACGCGCATGCCGTTGGTGCGGGAGTTGGTGTCGGAGTGGTTCGGGTGCGTCGAGTTTGAGGCTTTGCGGGGCGGCGTGCGGATGAGCGAATCAGGGCACTCGGCGAGCGGGCCGCTGCTGAATACTTCCCAGAATCCCGACGAGGCCGTGGCGTTGGGAGCGGCGATTCAGGGAGCGATCTTGCAGGGCGGGGTGCAGGGTGTGGTGCTGCTTGACGTCACGCCCCTCTCGCTCGGGCTTGAAACATTCGGCGGGTTGATGAACGTGCTCATCCCCCGCAACTCGACGGTGCCGGTCAAAGCGGGCGAGGTGTTCACGACGGCGGTGGATTTTCAGTCGTCGATGCTGATTCATGTGTTGCAGGGGGAGCGGGAGAAGGCCGCGGACAACTGGAGTCTGGGACGGTTCGCCATCGAGTTCGAACGGGCGCCCCGCGGGGTGCCGCGGGTCGGCGTGCAATTTGAAATCGACGCCAACGGCATGCTGCAGGTGCTGGCGAGAGACCTCAAAACGTTGAAGGAGACGCGGGTTCAGGTCGCTTCGGCGGTGGACGTGGAGGATTCGGCGGTGCAGAAGATGGTGGAAGAGTCGGTGGAACATGCGTGGGAGGACTTGCGGCTCCGGCGCTGGGTGGAGGCGAAATTGAAAGCGGAGCAAGTCGCGGAAGCGACGCGATCCGCGATGGTTGAGTTTGGCGGTTATTTGGAGGAGGGTGCTCTTGCCCGCGTTCAAGCGGCATTGGCTCGCGTGGAAGCGTTGCTCCGTGCCGAGGAATCGGGAGGCGAGGCGGAGCCGTTGCGCCAGGCCACGGTGGAGCTGGATGAAGCAACGCGGCCCCTGGCAGATCTGATGATGGATCAGGCCATGGAGGCCTTGTTGAAGCGACGCGGTGTGCTGGGTTAGCCCGGAAATTTCATCCTTGTTCCGCGACCGGGAATCTCCGGGCCGGGGAAACCGCGCCCAGGTTTCCCGAAACGCTTCCTTTTCGATGGTTCCGAAGAAGAACTTCTTTCCACAGGATGTGGCATGAGAAAAGCATGAGTGGATTGAAGAGGGGCGCGGTTTGATCTAACCCGCATGGCTGAAACTCGATGGAGAGTGCTTCTCGTTCAAGCCGAGTGTGAAATAGGCGGGTTGGCCCGCGGAGACTACCAGCAATTCTTCCGCACTTCTTCGCGCAGCATTTCGCTCAAGGGAGCGATGGCGGAATGCCAGTCCCCGAACGCTTTTTGGCGGAAGAGTTTCATGGTGGGATACCAAGGGGTGGTGTCGCCGTTCAACATCCACCGCCAACAGGGGCTGTAGGAAAGCAAAGCCCAGGTGGGACGTCCCAGTGCTCCGGCCAGGTGCAGCGCCGATGTGCAAACGCTGATGATGAGATCCATCTGGCACATGACGGCGGCGGTGTCGCGAAAATCCTTGAGCTTGCCGCCCACGTCGAAGATGCGGGCGGTCACCGGGAGATCTTTCATTTCCACGCGTTTGGGTCCGACTTGCAGGCTGTACCAAACGACGCTCGGCGTTTCCAAGAGGGACGTGAGTTGGGTGAGATGGAGCGAGCGGAGGTGATCCTTGGGATATTTGGTCCCACCCGCCCATACGAGCCCCACCTTCATTTGGCCGCGCGGCGCGGCCGGGATGTTGACGAGGCCGGGCCCAGGGAGACGGAGATAGGGGACGGTGTTGGGGACATTGTCGGGCGTGCTTTCGAAGATCGCCGGAAGATCCAGGAGCGGCACGTGAGCATCGAAGGGCGGGATGGTTTCCTGTTCCTTGAGGAGGTAGTCCACGCCTGGGCACGATTCAAACAAGGACTGGAGTTCGCGGGGGGCGGCGAACAGGACCCGCTGGCAGCGCGACTTCGCGAGGGGAAGATAACGAGCAAAGTGGAGGCTGTCGCCCAGGCCCTGTTCGCACCAGACCAGCAGGGTTCCCCCGGGGAGCATCTCTCCTTTCCACCAGCTTTGGTTGAAGGAAGGTTTGGCCGTTCCGAAGCCATCCCACTTCCACCGCCATCGGTATTCCTGCCAGCCTTCCGTCCATCGCCCTGATGCGAGCAGTGCGAGAGAGCGGTTGTAGCGGACGCCGGCGTCGTTGAGCCGGGTGCGCAGAGCGTGATGATAACAGGACATCGCCTCCTCCACGCGTCCGGTCTATTGCAAGAGGTTCCCGAGGTTGTTGGCCGGGTCCAGGAAGTCGGGTTTCGCCTGGATGGCCTGGCGATAAAGCGCCTCGGCTTCAGCGAGGCGGTTCTTGCGTTCCAGCAACAGCGCCAAGTTGTTGGCGGATTCGGGATGGCCGTTTTCGGCGACGGCGAGAGCGTAGTGTTGTTCCGCTTGATCGATGCGCTGGGCTTGTTGATGGATCAAGCCGATTTGAAAATGCACCTCGGCTTTCTTGGGGTGGAACGAGAGCGCCTGGAGATATTGGGTGAGGGCCTTGTCGTGGTCCCCCATTTCCCGCAAAGTCGAGGCCAGATTGAGGGCCGCGTCGGCGTGCGTAGGATTGAAAATCAAGGCTTGTCGGAATGCGGCGACCGCGTCTTTCGATCTCCCGATTCCCTTCAAAACCAGACCGAGATTATTGGCGGGGTCGGGGTCCGGGGCGATGGCGAGGGCATCGCGGTAGGCGGTCATCGCTTCGTCGAGCCTGCCTCGCTGGTGAAGGGCGACGCCGAGATTGAAGTGCGCGCCTGGAAAACGCGGGTCGAGATGAGTGACATGACGAAAAGCGGCGATGGCTTCGTTCCAACGCTTCAGCGCGGCGAGCACGGTTCCGCGGTTGAAATGGAAGGTCGCGAGGGTGGGGAGCAAGTTCGTGGCGCGATCGAGCCAATCCAATGCGTCCGCATCAAGTCCGCGCTGATGGAGAAGCACCCCTATGAGGTGGATCAGTTCCGCGTCGTTGGGGGCTTTGGCCAGGAGGGCGTCATAGATTTCCTCCGCAGCCTGCCAGCGTCCCGACCGCTGATGGACCAGCGCGGCCTGGAGGTGACGGTGGAACGATTCGCTCGGCGTAACGGTCTGGCCCCCGATGATGTTCTGCGTCAGCAGGGGCGTCGAGTCTCTTCGTCCGAACGCGACGGACACGGATTGAATCTCCTGCCGCCGCTCAGAATTCACGCCACGACTTCTACCCATGGACGACAACACAAGGCTCGATCTGAACAGTCGCTAGCCCATGCCAGACCTAACATCCAAGACATCATCCGCTGTTACTCGCGCTAAACCTCAACGCCAAAATCCAAGGCTGCGGTTTGAGTGTGAGTCAATGTGACTCACTATAACTCAGGATTGGAGAATCCCCGGGATCTGATAAAGTGCGTGTGATTGGCCCACCTCGAAGGACTGGGAACAAGAAACAGATTTCGTGCGCTTCATGCGCCCGCCAAGGGGCGCCGGTCTTCACGGCTGGCACCTAGCGTGGGGAACCGACGACGCCTCCGGAATGAACTTCCGGAGGCGGACGTTTTTAGAGGCCCGTTGTTGCCGTTTCCAAGTTCAAGCCTGAACCTAATCGACGAAAAGAAACTCGTTCGACGAAAAGATGACCTGCGCCAGTTGCTCGGCAGGGAAAAATGGACTGGGTAGGGCCTCCGGGGGACCGGAAAAGTCCTGCTTGGAATCCCAGGAGCGAGGTTGTGATTCCCCCTGGGGGCCGATCTCAACCAACACCGGTGACCACAGATAATCGTCGTGGCTCAGTCCAGGACCACGATCCACCGCAAAGTCGATTGTATCTCCCGCAGCGACCTCGACAGAGGCAAGGGCTATTTCTTGCTCGCGTTGATGGACGGACCATTGACCGAGCACTTGCTTTGAGTTGTGCACGATCCAGGCTCGAACTCCGTCACCTTCTTTGGCTTTATGAACAAGCTTGCCCCGCACTTCGACCTTCATGGCTTGAGGCGAGATCCAGCGGCGGATGGAGGAGTGATTGAGGTCGTTTCCCGGATGTCCTCCTGTGGCCGTCAATCGAACCCACCCCAGTTTGTCGTCGGGCCATTTCGAACCGCCCTGCCAGGAGCCATCCGTGAAATGAGGGAGGATTTGGAAGGGTTTAGCCTGGCCATTCGTCACGACGGGCGAACCGAAGCCGTACTTCCACGCCGGCGGTGGCGGAGGCTTCCGCTCGAGCCTCGGTGATCGTTGCGAGGTCGACAGGAATTCACGGGCGGCTTGGAGTTCCTGGGACGAGGGGGATCGCTGGTAGGCGCGGCGAAAGAACTCCGCCAAGTCGCCTTGCGCGAGGACGGCCCGGGCCAGCGTGCGCGCCCGTTCCGCCGCGAAGGGGCTGTTTATGAAGAAAAGCGCTTGCTGCGGGACCGTGGTGTCCGGTCGAGCCGGGGTGTGAAGATCGGGATTGGCGAAATCGAAGTTGCGCAGGGAGCCCGGGAGGAACTGCCGGTCGATGGGAAGGTAAATGGAGCGCGGGCGGGGGCCGCCTTCCTTTGGAGAGGCGGCGAATCCGCCTCGTTGCTGTTCGAGTTCGCCACTGACGAACAGCATCGAATCGTGAAGCGATTCCCAATCCAGCCGGCGAGGCGCCATCCGCCAGAGGAAGCGGTTTTCCGGATCGCGCGCCTGGGCTTCGGGGCGGTCCACGCTGGACTGGCGGTAAGTGTTCGAGAGCACGATGAGTTGATGCAGTTTCTTCATCGACCCGCCTTGGTTGAGGAACCACGTGGACAGCCAGTCCAGAAGCTCGGGGTGGCTGGGCGGCAAGCTGCGCCATCCAAAATCGCTCGGGGTGGCCACCAGTCCTCGTCCAAAATGATGCGTCCAGACCCGGTTCACAAACACGCGCGCGGTGAGCGGATTGGCGCGGTCCGCGATGCGAGCCGCGAGTTCTGCGCGGCCGCTGCCGGAAGTGAATCGAGTCTGCCGCGGATCCAAGGCCGATAAAAATCGCGGTGGAACTTCCTCGCCTGCCAGGGCGGGGTTGCCACGTCGAAAAACGCGCCCCGGTTTGGGCTCGAGTTTGTCTTTCAGCACGACGGTGTGGGGGAGGGCATTCGAGGGCGAGATTTTGATGAGCCAGCGATCGATCTCGGCTTGAAGCTTGGACAATTCAACCCGGGTTGGCTCGTCGAAATACCATTCGATTTCCACCACCGCGCCCGGGGGAACCGCCAGGGGCGATTCGGGACCGTGGAAAACCTGGCGGATGCTTTCGAGCGCCGCATCCGCCATGCGAGGCGCGGCATTGGACGAGGCGGAGTGGTCGCGCCAAACACGGTCCACCTTTGCGAAGACTTTCGCGTAGACTTGGGCCAGCTCGGAAATCGACCGAGGGGGCTCCTTCGCCAAAGCTTCAGCGAGGGCAGGATTTGCCGAGGATTGCTGGGTCAGTCGACTCAGGGCCTGGGGGAATTCATGAGTTCGTTCGGCCCGGGCAAGATCTGCGAAGGCCTTCCACGGCGTGAACACGGGATGGCCGGCTGCTCCCGCGCGTTGGACGAAGTCAGCCCAGCGTCTGACAAAAATGGGGTTGAGGTCATTGGTGCCGCGCAATTCATAAAAATCCTCGGTGGGATAGGAGGCGGCCGCTGGAATGGCTTCAAGATAACGCCCGATTTGCGAGCGCAAACGGTCGGCCAGCAGGTCGCGCTTGGCTTGCAGCACCGCGGCGAGCTTGTCCTGCCGCGCGCGCAATTCCTGGAGCGCCTCTTTTTCGATCCCGTGCTCTTCAAACGGACGCAGGGGGGTGAGTTGTTCGTAGGAGGAGGCGAAAATGCCGTAAAGGGCGTAATAATCCTGCGTGGAAACAGGATCATATTTGTGGTCGTGGCAGCGGGCGCAACTGACGGTGAGTCCCAGCAGGCCGCGCGTGACCACGTCGATGCGATCGTCGATGATGTCGTGCATCACCCCCAAAAAACGCTTGCCCAGAGTGAGGAAACCGAGCGCGGCCAGGTCGGCGCTCGAGGTGGCGCGCGTGTCGGCGGCGAGTTGAAGTTCGAGAAACCTGCTAAAAGGAAGATCGTCATTGTGAGCTCGGACAACCCAATCCCGATAGGCATGGGAATGGACGAACCGCGTTTCTTCGCGATCCCCATACACGTAGCCTTTTGTGTCGGCGTAGCGCGCCACGTCGAGCCAATGACGGCCCCAACGCTCCCCATAACGCGGGGAGGCCAGCAGACGGTCCACCACCTTCTCAACGGCGGAGCCTGATCGGTCATGGACGAAGGCTTCGACTTCCTCGAAGGTGGGGGGAAGGCCGTGCAGATCGAAGCTTAGCCGCCGGATCAGCGTCCGGCGGTCAGCCTCCAACGACGGTTCCAAGCCCTCGCTCTCCAATCGGGCAAGAATGAAACGATCGACGGGCGTGGCAATCCATCGTTCGTTGCGGACTCGCGGCGGTGGGGGATTTCGGATGGGAGCCAGAGACCAAAGCGCGTTCGTTGAGGGGGAAGCGGGTTGGTGGGTTGAAGTGCCCGTGCGGCCATCCCGCGCTCCGAGTTCCATTCCTGGATCGGCGAAAAGTGTCGAGAAAAGCAGACCGGGCAGGAATCCCGCCAGGCACCCCCACACCACGTGTGGGAACCACCGGAGAAAAATTCTCCAGGTTCCGCGTCTCCAGGGCGAGTTTCGCATCGCCCCGGCGGTCTGGCAGGTTCGTGCCGAGGGCGGCCTCGGACAGTCGTCGCCATGCACCATGGCGCGACCGGGGAACCTCAATTCCGTCGCCACTGCAGGAATCGCTTGGGGCGTCCGCGAGTGGCCGGTCAGAGCACGGCGTTCACGCCGCTTCATTCTCCGCGCGCCCTCTGGCGAAGGCTCGTGATCGGGTGAAGCAGGACTGAAGCGGCGTAAACGCCCCGGCCCGGCGCAGAGGCGCGCATCCCCGGCATCTTGAGGATGCACTGGAAAAGTTCGATCCATCGATTGGGAGTGGCGCGATTCGATGGCCGGAGTATAGCATGAATTCGGACACGATGAACAAGCTCGATTTGAAAAACAGGGTGGCGGTGGTCACAGGCGGAGCGCGCGGGATTGGTTTGGCCATCGCGCAGCGATTGTTGGATTCCGGCGCGCGGTGCAGTTTATGGGACCGGGACCAGGCGGCCTTGGACGCCGCTCTGGCGAAGCTCGGGCATGGCGGTGATCAACTCCATGCGGTGGCCGTCGATGTGGTCTCTCCTGAATCCGTGCAATCCGCAGCGCAATCGGCGCTTCGCACTTTCGGCAAGGTGGACATCCTCATCAACAACGCCGGCATTGCCGGGGTCTCGAAAAAACTGTGGGAGTGCAGTCCGCAAGAATGGCGCGAGGTGATGGACATCGATTTGTTTGGCGTCTTTCTGTGTTGTCACGCGCTCGTGCCGGCCATGATCACCCATGGATGGGGACGCATCGTCAACATTGCGTCCATTGCGGGCAAAGAGGGCAATCCGAACGCCTCGCATTACAGCGCCGCCAAAGCGGGTGTCATCGGTCTCACCAAGTCGCTCGGCAAAGAGCTGGCGCTGACGAATGTGCGGGTGAATTGCGTGACCCCGGCCGTGATTGAGACCGAGATTCTCAAGCAGGTCTCCGAGGAGCACGTGAAGTACATGCTTTCGAAAATCCCGATGAACCGGACCGGAAAAGTGGACGAAGTTGCCGCGCTGGTCGCGTGGTTGTCCTCGGAAGACTGCTCGTTTTCAACGGGAGCCGTCTTCGATATCTCGGGGGGGCGGGCGACCTATTGATCGAGTCGCGAAAAGTCCGGTGGGCCGATCACGCCCGCGACCGCGGGCCGTTCTAAACCCGCGCATCTTTCACCCGCGCGAACCCCTTTCGTGACCCCGTCGGAATTCCTGCGCGTGGATTTAGGTCGAAGCCTGGTGGGTGGCGACGGCGGCGGTGATGGAGTTGATATCCCTGAGGATCTCCCGGGCCTTGGGCTGATCCGTGATTTTGAGCCCGAAGTTCTTGTCCAAAGCCACGACTAGTTGAAGGGCGTCCACGGAGTCCAAGCCCAAGCTGCCGGGCCCGAAGAGAGGCTGATCATCCCGCAGATCCTCGAGGGGCGTTTGCAGCATGATGTTGGCGGCCAGCATTTCCCGGATCCGGGGTTTGAGCTCGTCGGACATAAACGTGTTTGGCGCGGGAGGATGGAGAATCCGCCCACGGACGAGAAGGCAAAAAGTGGCGGGGTGTTGAGCAGCCCGAATCATGACCGGGCCGTCATCGACTGGGTCATGATTCGGGTACTCCATCGGTGCATCCCGATGTTGCCGGTGATGCAGGTAGGGCGCGTCCGTCCCGGCGCGCCGCCGGAGCATGATGTTTTGCATCCAGTGGGCGGCGGGCTGGGACAGGCCCGCCCTACCAACAACATCGGGATACACGGGTACTCCATCGTCGTCCTTGTTGTTCCTTTGAAAGTCACGTAAAGTCTGATCATGTCCGATGATCGGCACGAGACCCGCGGCTCCGCGTTCTTCTTCACGGGAGGCACGTTGCGAGCGGACGCGGAATCGTATGTCGAGCGCCCCGCGGATCGGAAATTGCTTCAGGCTCTCAGCCATTCGGAGTTCTGCTACGTGCTGACTTCCCGACAGATGGGGAAATCCTCGTTGATGGTGCGAACCGCGCGCCGGTTGCGCGAACGCGGGGTTCGGGTCGTGGTGCTCGATTTGACGGCTCTCGGCCTCAACGTTTCTCCCGAGCAATGGTATGACGGATTCATAGCCCGGTTGGGAAACCAACTTGATCTCGAGTCTGAACTGGAGGAGTTCTGGCTCGCCAACCGCCAAGCCGGGCCCTTGCAACGCCTGCTCGACAGCTTGGGAAAAATCGTCCTGCCCACCATCGAGAAGGCCGCCCCAGGCCAGGAAGCCGACCAGCGCCTGGTTATTTTCATCGACGAAATCGACGTGGTCCGAAGCCTTCCCTTCTCTTCCGACGAATTCTTTTCTGGCATCCGCGAATGTTACAATCGCCGCGCGCTCGAACCTCGCTGGTCCAAGCTCACGTTTTGTCTGCTGGGCGCCGCAACGCCTGCCGACTTGATTCGCGATCAGAAAATCACGCCCTTCAATATCGGGCGCCGCATCGAATTGACCGATTTCGGAGATCTGGACACCGTAGGATTGCAGGGCGGACTCCGGTCCGCCTTTGAACCGGTGTTTGCGGGTTCAGGCGGGGCGAAGGTCCTACCCACCGACACCCGCCGCATGGTGTCGAGAGTCTTGCATTGGACGGGCGGCCATCCCTATCTCACCCAGCGATTGTGCCGTGCGTTGGCCGAAATCGATCCCAGCATGCATTCGGAACTTTCCGAGGAGCAATTGGTGGATCGCTTCTGCGACGAGCTCTTTCTTTCCACCCAAGCCCGGGAGCGGGACGACAACCTGCTGTATGTCCGGGACCGCGTCCTCAGGACCAACAAGGATCTCGCGGGCGTGTTGAACCTCTACCAAAAAGCGCTTCAAGATGAATTCGTGGCGCCGGAGGAGAATCATCCGCTTTTAGATGAGCTGCGCTTGGCGGGGTTGCTGCGCCTCCGGTCGGACGGCACGGCCATGGAAATTCGCAATCGCATTTACCGGAGCGTTTTTGACCAGGGATGGGTCCGCCTGCACCGTCCGGACGCCCTTTTGGTGCGCGAAAACGGGGAACGCATCGCGTTGCGATCGTTGTGCAACATCGGACGTGCTCCTTCCAATGAGCTGGTGCTGCAAAGCGAACGCGTTTCCCGGCGACACGCGCAGATTCAAATGCAGCCCGGAGGCGAATTCTGGCTGGTGGACCTGGGCAGCAGCAACGGCACCCTCCTCAATGGACGTCCGGTGACCTCCCCGATTCCGTTGCGTGACCAGGACTTGATCGAGATCGGACAGATCCGGCTGGTCTTTCAGCAAGAACGCATGCCCAGAGGAGCCGCGAATCGCGCCACGTCGCATGACGCCACCGTTACGGATACCGTGATCGCCTCCCGCAGTTCAGTCGCCAAGCACGGACTTCGAAGCCCGCCTCCGCGAGGTCCTTCCGCGTCCTAGCCCGCGTGGCCACAAATCATTGTTTTGATGGACCCCTCCTGTCTGACGCGCCCCTCCCGCCGCCGGAACTCGACCGGCTTCACGCTCATCGAACTGCTCACGGTGATCGCCATCATCGCGATTCTCGCCGGCATGCTGCTCCCCGCCTTGTCCAAATCCAAAACCAAAGCCCAGGGCATCAAATGCATGAGCAACCTCAAGCAGTTGAATCTGGCTTGGTTCATGTATGCGGACGACAACGGGGAACGGCTCGTCCCCAACGG
>VHDF01000044.1 GCA_016871495.1 Verrucomicrobiota bacterium
CACCCGTCAGCGCGCCGCCAAATCCTGACACCCTGTCAAAAACCTGGAAATCCCCATCAGGCCGCCAAACCCGCGTCAACATTGGCGATTACGCCCCAAATTGTCCAAAATCGCCACGACCTATGATATATCCGGGCTAGGTGGATGCCTTTACCCTGGCAGCACCCTTGCCCGTTGAACCTGCCATGCCCCTTTGAAGACACGCTCTGAAGTGGCGTGAACGCCGAGCTCCGGCGCTCCCGCGCGCATCACCGACAATCTGTGGATGCACCGCCCCCCTTACTCACCCGCCACCCGGCACGGCGGTCATGCCCCGCCGATGCTCATTTCCCTCAGGGCTTGCCCCCGGGTGGCACCGGCGGACGGAATCCGAGTCGTTGCCGGATTTCTTGTTCCGCCGCGCTCAATGTCTTGCCGGGTTCCGCGGCCAAACCCGCCGCCAAACCCGTCACGTAGGCCGTCGAATAGGAAGTCCCGGTCCCAAGATAGGACCGATTGTTGAACTGAACCACTCCCGCGCCAGGCGCGAGAACATCCACAAAATCACCCCGATTGGCATAACCCGCGAGCCGTCCTGATCGATCACCCGCCGTGACAGCCACCACTTCGGGGTACGCTGCCGGGTAAGTCGGAAGTGTGACCGGCTCGTTGCCGGCTGCACCGAAGAAAAGAACCCCCTGGCGATGCCCCTGTTGGACGATCTGCCTCAACAAAGCGCTGTCGGTGTAGCTGCCCAAACTCATGTTCACCAGGGTGGCGCCTTCCTTGATCGCCGTGTACACGCCGCGCGCCACATCAAAGGTCGAAGTTTCTTCTTTTGCCCCATAGACATCGATGGGAAGAATGCGAACCGGAGTACCTTTTCCCGATTCATCCACCATGGAAACGCCCCTGAGAATGGTCTCGGCCATGGAAGTTCCGTGGCTGGGTTCACGCGACAACCCCGCTGGCTCGGAGGCGACCGTCATGCCCGGCAAAAGGAAATCCTTCAAGGCGGTCCCTTGGCTTTGCACGGACGTATCGACAAGACCAATAATAATTTTGGACCCGTCGGGATTGACCCTGGGCTTGAGGTTGAGAGGGGGCGTGGAACTGGAACTGAGAAGTTCCGGTTTGCGCGGGTTGGGAATGCTATAGTTCGACTCCACGGAAGCTACGCTTTCATCTGCTTCCAACTTGGATCTCGCTTCGAGCGCCGCCTTCTCATCTTCGAATCGAAGTCGGTAAGCGTCGAGCCCTTCGATTTTGCCCGCGACTTTGGCACCCAGCAACTTCGCCCATTCCTCGATCCGGCCGCCCTGTCCCGGCTTCAGCGCCACCACCAGTTCATTGGGAATTCGACCCCGGTTCTTTTCGTCCGGCTTTTCGGCCTGGATTTCGACCGGAGCCAGCCGGGCGGTGGCTTCTTGCACCGTGGTCCGATACACATACAGCGTGGCGGAATGGCCCGACTGCGGCGTGAGGGCGTAATTGAGACTCGAGGTCAGGCGCGGCAACGCTTCACTGGGAATCAAGCGTTGAAATCGGGTGCTGACTGGAATCTCCGCTCCAGGCTCAAAGAACACCTCCCAGCCCGTGGCATTGGCCAAGAGCTGCAACGTCTCCCGAAGTGGCAACTTATCCACATCTGCGGAAAGCCGCTCAGTCACGCGGTCGAAATCAACGCGGGCCCCAGCCTTGGTGCTTGAGGTGCGGGCCATCTTGGAACGATCAGGAATTGGGAACGGTTCAGCAGACTGCCCGTGGAGACTTAAAGCCGTTCCCAAGGCAAGCCACCCTCCCATCAGGAGCACTCGGAGGCGGCGCCATTCTGGCATGAAAAGGTAAACCCCGTCATAACGCGTTGGTTGCGTCATGGTTTCGCCTTGCGAGCAGCGCCGTCCCTGGTTTAGCATGCGCGAACACTATGGCAGCGATTGGCCGATTTCAAAAGGGCGATGACATATTTTACGCCAAAGTCGTGGATGGCGAACTCTTCAAACTGCACGGGGACGTGTTTGGATCTCCGTCCTACGATCGCAAACCGGTCGCCATCAAAGGGGTAAAGACGCTCACTCCGGTCGCCCCCTCAAAAGTGATCGCGGTGGGGCTCAATTACGCCGATCACGCTCGCGAGAGCGGCAAACCCCTGCCGAAAGAACCCCTCTTCTGGTTGAAAGCCCCGACCAGTCTGATCCCGGATGGCGCGAAAATCGAAGTTCCGTTTCCTGCTCATCGCACGGATTATGAAGCCGAATTGGCGGTGGTGATTGGACGCCGGATGCGCAACGTGACGGCAGCGGCGGCGGCTCGATACATTTTCGGATACACCTCGGCCCAGGATGTCAGCGACCGGACGATCCAAGCCTCGGAAAGTCAATGGGCCAGAGCCAAGTCCTTCGACACTTTCACTCCCTTGGGCCCGTACGTGGAGACCAAAATCGACCCGCACGATCTGACCATTCAGCTGTTCCAAAATGGCCAGCTCCGCCAGAACTCCAATACGAGCCAGCTCATTTTCAACTGTTTTGAGTTGGTCAGTTTTGTCTCCACCAACATGACCCTCCTGCCGGGGGACGTCATTCTGACCGGCACACCCAGCGGCGTGGGACCGATCGAATCAGGGGACCGACTCGAAGTCCGCATCCAGGGATTGGCTCCCCTGGTGAATACGGTGAAGTAAGCGGAGATTCGGTCGGCGGCGGAACTCGAACTATTTCGCATCGATCGCCAGCTTTCGCCGTTCCAGAGTCGTCGACTCTGACCGGGCCAGCTGGGACACGGCTTTGTTATAAGAGGCGAGCGCGTTGATCTCCAGGGAGCGGGAACGGGTCAGATCGCGTTGGTAAAGCAGGACCTGGTAGGAGGTGGTTTTGCCATTTTCAAGTTTCTTCTGTTCGGCATCCAAGGCAGCCTCGGCGAAGGCGCGCGCTTGCTTGCGAGCTTCCACGGCTTCCAGATTGGCCTGCGCCTGTTTGATCGCATCGTCGATCTCCACCATGATGTTTTGTTCCAGGCTCTTGAGCCGAAGCAGCAATTGCTCCATTTCAGCTTTGGATGAGCGATAAGCGTTGCGGGCGGCGCGATTGCCAAGCGGCACGCTCAACACCGCTCCATAACTGGAGATCGGCGCGGAACGATTCGCAATGTCACTGAAAGCACCGCTGTATTCCGGTTTGGATCCGTTGTAGCCATAGGTGCCGAACAAATCCAACGAGGGAAAGAGCTGGTTCTTTTGGTATTTGATCGTGATGCCTTGATTCTCCACATCCAGCTTGGACTGCAAAAGCTCGGGGCGATTCGCCAGACCCTTTTGCCAGCTGTCCAGGCGGTTGAATGGCTCGGGGACGGCCTTCAAGGCCTCAGTCGGTTCGAGGGTGGCATCCTGCCACTTCGAAAAATCGTCGCTCAGCAGTTGCTTGAGGGTATTCTGCGCGAAAGAGAGCCGGTTCCGCGCGTCCACCAAGCTCGCTTTCGACGCCGCCACGTCGGATTCCGCGGCCTTTTCATCCAACGGCGCCAACGCCCCGACCTCGACCCGTTTCTTATTTTCGGCCAGGAGCCTCTCGGCGAGTTTCAACGCCTGATCCTGCACTTTGACCTCCTCGAAGGCGGCGATCAAATCGTAATACGCCAATTCCACGGAGGTGACGGTGTTGATGATCTGTTGCCGCACCTGCTGCTGCGATCGTCGCACATTCCGCTTGCCGATCTGAATATTGAGCCGGGTCCGGTCGATCCAGAAGTTCCTCAGCAAGGGTTGGCGCATTTGGATCGAAACCACACCATTGGCATTCTCGAAAGGAAACCCCGCGCCCGTTAGGCCTTCGGTCTCCTGCATGCGGCCCTGCAGCGTATAGCTGAATCCGGTGGGGAGAATTCCGCCGAGCGTCGCATTGAACGCCTCCGTCCCTGACGAAGTGCCGGGGACGACCCGGTTTTGCGCGTCCAGGGTCGTGGGTGACGTGTTGTCGCTGTGCGACCCGCTTAGCGACAGATCGGGCTCGTAGTCGGCGTACAAGGCGTCCAGGTTGTATTGCGCGATGCTCGGGTTGACCTTGACGATGCGAATGTCGAGGTTGTGTTGCAGCGCGAGTTGAATGCACTGATCGAGCGTCACCTGGCGGGAGCTTTCGGCCCCGCTCACCTCCCGAGCGAGCCCCAAGATCAAGGTCGTGAAGAATAGAATCGTCCGGCTGCGTTGCATAAGTGTTTTGATGCTGATGGATGCCCCCCCGCCACGTCAAACGGAAGCGCTCAGGGAAATGACACGGATGCCATGGCACGGGTTACAAAGGTGAATGGCATGGACGAACCCAAAGCGCCGGGCATTCACCCCGAGTCTTCGCGCTCTCCGATCTCGACCTCACCGGGGGGGAGGGAGCAAGCGGTTCCAAATCCGAGCCGCCGCGGAGTTCTCTTTCAACCATGAATCAATTTTCCAGGCCCGCCAGTTTTCGGATGCGTCCGCCGAGTTTCAAAAAGCGCGCCAGCACGGGCGTAGGCCAGGCGCGAATCTGGGCGTACCAACCCGAGGTGGTTTCAAAAAAATCCGTCAGTTCCCGCAGTTTTTCACGGGTGTGGGCTGAGCCCGCCTTGTCGGCTTCGGCTTCGGCGAGGCATTCCCGGAGCGTCGCGAGCGTGGGATCGATCTCGCGCTTCTTGCGCTCGTCCAGCACGGTTCGGAACAGCTCCCAGACGTCCTTGAGGCTTTCGTAGTGGTCGCGGGAGTCGCCCAGAATATGAACGCGCTTGATGATGCCCCAGCCGAGCAGTTCCTTCAGGCTGTTGCTCACGTTCGATCGGGCCACGCCGAGGGTATCCGCAATGATCTCTGCGGGCTGAGGCTGGGCGGACAGGAACAGCAACGCGTGGATTTGGGCCACCGTTCGATTGACGCCCCAGCGGGTGCCCATCTCGCCCCAATGCAAGATGAACTTCTGTTGAACAGGAGAAAGCGGAGTCATATTGCGTTCGACATTTCTGTCTGTACAGAAACTACAAAAAGAAACGTCGGGGCGCAAGTTTTGGCCTTCCCGGCGTCACCTCTCCAACACGATCCCGACGGGGCAATGGTCGCTGCCGGTCACTTCCTTGAGAATGGACGCCCGGCGGAGCCCGGGCCGCAGGGCCGCGCTCAGCAGGAAGTAATCGATGCGCCACCCCACGTTCCGGGCCCGCACTCCCGGCATCTGGCTCCACCAGGTGTAATGCCCGCCCCCTTTCTCGAGTTCCCGAAAAGTGTCCACAAATCCCGCCTGCACAAACGCGTCAAAGCCCGCCCTTTCTTCGGGCGTAAAACCGTGATTCTTCACGTTTGCCTTGGGGTTCGCCAAATCCAGCTCGGTATGGGCCACATTCAAATCCCCGCACCACACCACCGGCTTCTTTTTCTCAAGTTTTTTGAGAAATCTCAAAAAATCCCGATCCCAAATCTGGCGGTAAGCGAGCCTCGTCAGCTCCCGCTTCGAGTTCGGCACATAGACGTTGACCAGAATGAAATCATCGAACTCCGCCGTCAAAACACGGCCCTCGCGATCGTGCTCGGAAATCCCCATGCCCCGGGTCACGCGCAAGGGCCGGGCGCGGGTGAAAATCGCGGTCCCGGAATAACCTTTCTTTTCCGCCGTATTCCAATAAGTTAGGTATTCTGAAGTCCACAACGGTTCCACGTCGTCCGGTGCGCACTTGGTTTCCTGGAGGCAGAGCACGTCCGGACGTTCCGCGTCCAAAAACTCGAGGAAGTTCTTCCGCAACACCGCCCGCAGGCCATTGACGTTCCAGGAGAGGAGTTTCACGGCGAGGAACCCGCAAGCACGGCCCTGAGGGGGGCTTCCACGTCGTCGTGACGAGATAGGAACAAGCCCTCCCTCAGCGCGGGTTGCAGGCGCCCCGCCTGCCATCGCCTCAATCGATAAAGCGTCGCATAGGCGAAATCGGGCGGCGCCGCGCCCTGTTTCCCCACCAGTTCTCCTCCGCGCCGCACGTTGTCGATCATCCAGGCGGCCGTGCGCAAGTGGTAAGGATTGCGCCGCACTTCGCCCTCGTGAAAAGAAAGTGCGCTCAGCAGAACCCCCAAGTCCCCGGGCGAAACCTCGAGCATCACGTTCGGCGTGTCCATGGCGCCCCAGAATTCCGTTTCGATGACGGCGCAAGAAAAGGTGTCCTCCATCCGTTGCAAGGCATCCATCAGGAGAAAATGCACCCCGACATGGGTCGTGTTCCGATCGGTTTCATGGGGGAACAACACCGCGCTTGGACCATACCTCTTCAACACCGCCAGGATTTCCGAAACGGCGGCATTCCAGTGGGCCGGGTTCCCCGCCCGGTTGCCCAGATGCAAACCCTCCAAGCCGGACGATCCCAGCGTGGCAAGCTCGAACCCCGCGTAGCGACAGCATGCCCTCAACTCCTCCAACCGGGC
Organism: Verrucomicrobiota bacterium; assembly: GCA_016871495.1. Taxonomy (NCBI): domain Bacteria; kingdom Pseudomonadati; phylum Verrucomicrobiota; species Verrucomicrobiota bacterium. The sequence continues at coordinate 6,404 of VHDF01000044.1, forward strand.
GGCTTGGCGGTCTTTGCGGCTCCCTTGGGTCACCGCCACGTTCACCACCCGCCAACCCCGCTCGCGGGCGAGCCGAAACGGCCAGGCCCCGATGATCACTTCGTCGTCCGGATGCGGCGAAAAGATCAAGACCACCGGAGCCCCTTCCGCCGGAGCGGAATAGTCCGGGAAAGGCAGGTTTCCGAGCGGAAAGTCTCGTCCGGATTCCAGCAACGCGGCGAAATCGCGGGCCAGTTGTGGATAAGGATTGAGTGGGGGCATGATGGGGACGAGAGGTTACAACGAAGCCGGCAGGCTGGCGGCGGCCATGGCTTGCCCGTGGCGTTTCTGTTTTTCGTCGGGCATATGGAGCCGCGCGCCGATTTCAGGAAACTCCAACGCGAGCACACGTCGAGCTTGTTCCAACAACAAGTCGCCGCCAACCCCGGTGGTAACCCGCCCGAGAAGCAGCAAGTGATCAAAGTCGTAAAACTCGCGATACTGGGCCGCGGCGTAACCCAAACACACTCCAAGGGTCCGATAGATCCGCGCGGCGCGTTCGTCGCCTTCCTTCATGGCCGTCTGGACCGCGAGAAGTCGATCCGGCAGCGCCCACTCTGACGAAATCGGCAGTCCCGACGCCGGAATCAACCTCGCCACGGCTTGTTGGGAAAAAAACTGCACCCCGCAGCCGCGATCGCCGGACCACTCGTCGAACGGAGCATCGTTTCGAACATCCACCGGGGCGAACGCCAACTCATTCAACCAAGGCGTGATGTTTCCTTCCCGGCTCACAAAACCCGCGGCCAGACTCGAGCCCATGGCGATGCCCAGCACGGCCGGGGATTCCAAACTCATCGAGCCCGCCAGCGCCGTCACTTCGCCATCATTGACGACCTCGAAAGGAACATCGCCCCAGGACTTTTGGATTTCCCGGAAAAGGAGTCGCACCCGGGTTTCAAAGAGCGCGTCAGGCACGCCGCGAAAAAGAGAAGCCACGCGCACCTCGTTCCCGACAATCACTCCGGCAGAACTTCCGCCGATCGTATCCACGCGAGGCAAATGCGAGGCGGCGGCACGCAACGCCGCCTGAATCTGTTCGAAATGCCATTGCGGATCCTGCTGGGGCCGCGGATCCCATCGAAACTCGTCGCTGTACAGCACCGTGCCGTCACGCACGGCCGCGACCTTGATGTCACTGGCCCCCAGGTCGAATCCGACGCGGCATCCCTGCCAATGACCTCCCAAGCGCTGGGTTCGCTCGGACTCGGCGGGTAGATCCCCAAGCTCGACCGCGCGAACTTCAAAAGGCCGGGCGTAGATCTTTTCCCCCATCAGGGCCGCGTCGAAACCGCCGGTCGGGGTGTCTCGATAGTAAGCTCGCAACTGTTCCCCGATGAAGGAGGACCCTGCGACCCAGATTCTCCACCCCCCTCGTGCCCAGAGCAAAAACTTCAGGGTCCGTTCAGCGAGGCGGAAGTTGCCCGCGCTCGACGGATGGTCGCCTGGAAAAAGCGAGATCTGGCATCGCGTCACCGACTCGGGTGAACGCTCGACGGCCAGATCCAGGGTGACCGAGCGGCCGGTGGCGCGGGCCGCCTCTTGAAATTGGCGGCTCGCCAGCACCATCGGTCTGAATCCCGGATCCAACTCCGGGGTAACGCGTGGCAGGACCTCGGACTCGGCCTTCATGGATGGATCAACTGCATGAGCTTTTGGAATCGTTCACAACCAGCGACTTCCGCCACCGTCGTTTGACACGCGCGAGAGAATTTGTGACCCTCACGCGCGGATCAAGTTCAATCGAAAGAACCTGTGGACATCAATCGAGCCGTCATCACCGCGGCGGGCCGGGAACAACGCTCGCTCCCGCTGCAAACCCTCGTGGATCAGGACGGCACCACGAAAGCGGCTCTGCAAATCGTTCTCGAAGAAGCGATCGAGGCGGGCATCCATGAAATTGCCGTGGTCGTCCAAGAAGGCGATCAACCCGCCTACACCGCCGCGGCGGGACCCCACGCCTCCCGGATTGCATTTGTGGTGCAAAAGGAGCAGCGAGGCTATGGGCATGCGATCCATTGCGCCAAGTCGTTCTGCGGGGACCAGCCCTTCTTGCTCCTGGTCGGTGACCACCTTTACGTTTCGCGCTCGCAGCGTCGGTGCTCGCAACAATTGCTCCAACTGGCGAAAACGCAACATTGCTCCATCTCAGCCGTCAATCCCACCCACGAGAGCAAGCTCCCTTACTACGGGGCGGTCGGAGGGCGGCTCGTGCCCAACAGCAAGGAACTCTACGAAGTCTCGACCGTGGCCGAGAAGCCCACGCCCACCGAGGCCGAGCAGCGACTCATGGTGCCGGGGTTGCGAGCGGGTTATTATCTTTGTTTCTTCGGCATGCACGTGCTCACGCCCATGGTGCATGAGCTGATTGAGGAGCAAATCGCCGCCTCCCCTCAGGGCTTCGCGCACCTCAGCCCTGCCCTGGATCAATTGGCGGCGCGCGAACGCTATCTCGCCGCCGTCATTCAGGGCCATCGCGTGGACGTGGGACGCCGATTCGGCCTGTTGACTGCTCAACTGGCGCTGGGACTCGCGGGTCCTTACCACGTTGAAGTCCTGGCCGCCATGCTCGACGCCACCGGGCGCCGACTGCAAGACCACTGGACCGAGGGCCGCTGATCCGCTCCCGATTTCCATGATCGATCTCATCCGGATCATCGAATCTTCCGAAGATTCCCTCCGGAATACCGCCGTGGATCCCTTGGCGGACGCAGGTTCATCCGTGCAACTGCTCGACCAGTGCCGGCAACTGGACCAATTCCGGCGCAAGAGCGGGAATCTTTACCATCGTGTTCGAGCCCTGCTGTTCCTCTACACGATCCATCGCTACCACCTTCCCTCGCGTCCAGAGATCCAAACCGTTGGCAAGATCCCTTTCCGCGGTTATCAATTGTTGCTGGAGCGCCGCTTCGCGGAAGCCATCGATCATTTCCTCAGCTGCGCCAACCGCCAAGGCTGGAGCGACGGCATCTGTTCCGCACTCGCCGCCGCCTACCATCGCCTCGCCTTTCAGACCCTCGCCGATCAAGTCCGCCGCAGCGTGCGCTCCGTCCTCGGCAATCAATGGATGTTCCGCATGGGACACCCCCAGGATCAGCCCCTGCGAATCCGGGCGGAATTGAGGGAGCCCGGCGAGGACGGCACCTACCCACTCCTCTCGGAATCCACGCCGGTCCGCATGGACCTCTCCCATTCGGCCTGGAGCGACATTTTTTTCCTCGGCATGGATTTTCCCGAGGGTGCCCGAGTCTTGAACGCGTCCGTGGACCTCGGTGTGCACGGGCGCGACGCGCATCCCTTGCCTCCCTTATCCGCCGCGTTCAGAACCATCGACGAGCCGGTGCTCAGATTGACCTCCTGCGATCTGGGCGTCACCGACGACCTGCGTTCCCTCGCGGAGGTCTTCGATTTCGGCAAGGACCACCTCGGTTTGCTGAAGGCCGCGGTCATTGCCGCCGGCATCGTTCCCCCCGGGTTGGAGGGAAGCGGACAGCAGCTTTCGGATTTGCTGGCCGGCATGGCCGGACGCGGCAAAGGCATCGAGGTGGTCTCGCAGGTGCGCGATATTCCCAAGGGCTCCCGTTTAGCGGTTTCGACGAATCTCCTGGGCTCCCTCATCTCCGTCTGCATGCGCGCCACGGGACAAACCCGCGCCTTGGAAGGCCCTTTGGAAGAACCTGAGCGACGGGTGGTTCTGGCGCGCGCGCTCCTGGGAGAATGGCTCGGGGGTTCCGGCGGGGGCTGGCAGGATTCCGGCGGCATTTGGCCGGGAATCAAGTTGATCGAGGGAGCTCCCGCCGCCAGAAACGACCCCGAATTCGGCATCAGCCAGGGCCGGCTCATGCCGACCCACCGGGTGCTCGATCGCCACGAAGTTTCCAACGCCGCCCGCGCCGGCCTGCAAGAATCTCTCATCCTGGTTCACGGCGGCATGGCCCAAAATGTCGGCCCCATCCTCGAGATGGTGACGGAAAAATATTTGCTCCGCTCTCCTCGCGAATGGGCCGGCCGCCTCCAAGCACTCGACCTGCTGAAGGAGATCCTGAACGCATGCCGCCAGGGCGACCTGAAAGCGCTCGGCCGCGCCACCACCGCCAACTTCAAGGGACCCATTCAGTCCATCATTCCCTGGGCCACGAACGCCTACACCGAAAGCATCATCGCGGGCGCTCAAGAATCGTTTGGGGAAGACTTCTGGGGATTCTGCATGCTGGGAGGCATGTCCGGAGGAGGCATGGGATTTTTCGTCGCGCCCCATCGCCAGCAGGAAGCCAAGTCAAAGCTGCTCGACCTCATGCAAACGGCCCGCCACCATTTCCGGGCCGCTCTTCCCTTCGCCATGGAGCCCGTGGTCTTCGATTATGCGGTCAATGAGACGGGCACGACGGCAAGACTGCTGACCGGGAACAAGTCTCTTCTTCCCCTGGGTTACTACGCCGTGCGCTTGCCCAAACTGCTCCGCCAAGACCAAGCTGCCCTGCCCCGAACCCAACGGATGGAACTGGACAAACTGGGTGCGACCGCGCGCACGCGGCCCGAAATGGCCGGCCTCGTCCAGTCCCTGTTCGATTCCCTCATTCCCCGCGGAAACCAGGAGTCCGGATCCGAGGACAACCTTGCCGAATCCCTTGGCCGCAACGGATTTGATCCTGAGCAGCACGAGATGATCCGCAAGCAACTCAAGGAGGGCCTGATCGGGCTCGCTCAGAATCGTCTGCGCGCGGACACCGAAATCGTGGATGTGGAAGCGCCTGATGTTTCCCAGGCCGAATCTCTCGACCTTACCCACAGCTCCAGCCCGACGGGGCGAACGCTCGCCAGCCGTGGCTGGGACTCCCTGGCCCGGGGGGAGGTCGCCATCGTCAGCCTGGCCGCCGGAGCCGGCTCTCGTTGGACGCAGGGAGCGGGCATTTGCAAAGCCTTGCATCCGTTTTGCAAGCTCGGCGGAAAGCATCGAACCTTCCTGGACGTTCATCTGGCGAAGAGCCGCCGCTTGAGCCGGCTGTCCGGCGCGAATCTTCCGCATGTATTCACCACGAGTTACTTGACGCATGAACCCATTGAGTCCTATTTCGCGAGCCGCCTGACCGAAGCGGACCGGGACCGTGTTCTCCTCTCACCCGGACGGAGCGTGGGCCAGCGATTCGTGCCCACCGAGCGGGACCTGCACTTTCTGTGGGAAGAAACGGCCCAGCAGATCCTTGACGAACAGCAGCAAAAAGTCCGCGAAAGCGTGCGGGCAGCGCTGGTGAATTGGGCCAAGTCACGCGGGGAAGCCAGCGATTACACCGAAAATGTGCCCCTCCAGTGCATGCACCCCGTGGGCCATTTCTTTGAAATGCCGAACTTGTTCCGTAACGGGGTGCTCGCGAAACTTTTGCAGCGTCATCCCGCCCTCCGCTGCCTGCTCCTTCACAACATCGACACCACCGGAGTGAACGCGGATCCGCGTCTCCTCGAAGAGCATCTGGCACAGGGCGCCTGCCTTACCTTCGAAGTCATCGCCCGGAGGCTGGAAGATCGGGGCGGAGGCCTGGCGAAAGTGAACGGACGCACCCGCATCCTCGAGGGCTTGGCGCTCCCGCGGGAAGAGGACGAGTTCGAGCTTAGCTATTACAATTCCATGAGCACGTGGATCGACCTGGACCGTTTGCTGGAAGTTTTTTCCCTCGATCGCGGGGTCATCCTGGAGGCCGGTCGGGGCCACAAGACGGCTCAGGACAAGATCGTGACTTCCATCCGTGAAGTCGCCGCGAAATTGCCCACCTACGTGGCAATCAAGGAAGTCAAACGTCGGTGGGGACATGGCCAGGAAGATATTTTCCCCGTGGCGCAGTTCGAAAAACTTTGGAGCGATCTGACCATGCTGCCGGAAGTGTCCTGCCGCTACATCGTGGTTCCGAGAAGTCGAGGCCAGCAGCTTAAAGACCAAGCCCAACTCGATGGCTGGCTCAGGGATGGCAGCGCGGCCTACGTCGAATCCCTTTGCGACTGGGATTGACCCCGGCCGAGTGCCGGATTCGACCATCGCCCCGCATCGCGCAGCGTCGAGCTGCGCAAAAGCACGAACGGCAAAGGCCTGCCGAAATCTGAGGTGGATCCGCAGGGGGATCCATCGAAACTTGAGCAAAGGCTTCGAATCTCAGATCTTGCGAGAGACCGATGCGGAGGTTGGTGGTCTCAAGGTGACCCGGCGGTATCGTCGCTGCGCTTCTCAACCACCGACTCCAAGCTGGCAAGCCTCGGGCTTGCGACTGAGCCGCTTCACGTCACTCTGATCTCACATCCCTTCTGCATCCGTCCCGCATCCCCCGCTTGGGGTCAGCATGTCTGAGTTTATGGAGCCCGGAGCAGTTTGGTAGCGCGTACGGGAATCGCACCCGTCTTTCAGCCTTGAGAGGGCCGTGTCCTAACTGATAGACGAACGCGCCGCCCGAGAGCATCGAATTTTACGGAGCCCCCCCCGGCTGTCAATGCACCAATGCAACTCCTGACCTTCCGACGCCTCTGTGCGAGCGCCAGAAATGCGGATTGCCATGGATGGATCACGGTCGTCGAAGCCGGTAAAACCACGAGCCGTCACTAGGCTCAGACAACCTGACCTCGAAGCGGAGGGAAAGGCAGGAGCGAGGGTGTGATCCTGATCTTGATTCGTGACCGGGATTCCGTGCCTCAGTGTCTCTGTGCCTCCGTGAGAACCATCGCAACCGGCGCGCGAGCTTCAGCCCGCTTCGACGTGGAACAACACCAAGCACGGGGTATGACCCGGCATTCTCGATCTTCCACGCTGAAGCGGCGTGAACGCCGCGGTCCGAGCCGCAATGGGTCAGTGCCGAGCGACTGGGAAAGCAAGGGATCTCACGGAGACCGAAAAACATGGATGCGGAATCCGTGATCTCATGCGTGGAGAAGTTCTTCCTTCATCTTTCGTTTCTTTCGGCCCATGCCACTTGTTGAGAACCTTCAAGCCCGCCGACGTTGCCGCACCATTCCTCCCTTTCAAGGTTGAATGGACCGTCTTCCGCCTCGCATCATCGGCGCCATGCGGTTTGCATCCGTCGTGGAGAAGGACCTGATCCTGGCTGGAGGGGGCCATGCCCATGTCGCCGTGCTCAAGTCGTTCGCGATGCGTCCTGTGCCCGGGCTTCGCATCACCTTGGTTTCCAAGGAATCGACCACAGCCTACTCGGGCATGCTGCCCGGACTAATTGCAGGCCATTACAGCCTTGATGAGATTCATCTCGATTTGCGTTCGCTCTGCCGGCAGGCCGGCGCTCAATTCTATCAGGCCGAAATCGCAGGACTCGATCCTTCCGCTCACCACCTGCTCCTCCGAGAACGACCGCCCGCGGCTTACGATCTGATTTCCATCAACACCGGATCCACGCCGTCCATGCAGTCGGTGCCGGGCGCCGTGGAGCACGCCATCCCCGCCAAACCGGTCAGAGAATTCCTGCACCGTTGGGAGCGACTCCAATCGGACTGGACCCAAGGTCCGGAATCCCCCAGGACCCTCACCGTGGTGGGAGGCGGAGCCGGCGGTGTTGAACTCTTGCTCTCCATGCGGCACCGGCTGTTGTCGAGGTCTGCGGAATTGGGACGCTCCACAGCCCCCCTTCATTTTCAATTGATCACGGCATCCGCGTCCCTCCTGCCCACCCACAACCGGCGGGTCCAAACCCGGTTCGAACGGTGGTTCAACAACCTCGGGATCACTTGGTTCGCCGGGCATCGTGTCCTCGAGGTCACGCCGCAGTTCCTGCTTTGCGAGGGTGGACGCCGCGTGGAAACGAATGCCACCATCTGGGTAACCCAGGCCTCGGCGCCGGATTGGATCCGCGATTCGGGGTTGGCCACCGACGAGCAAGGCTTCATCGCCGTCAACCCCTTCCTCCAATCCACGTCGCACCCCGACGTGTTTGCGGCGGGTGATGTCGCCGCGATGATGGGGTCCCCCCGGCCCAAGTCCGGGGTGTTTGCGGTGCGCCAGGGACGTCCCCTGGCGGCCAACTTGCGGCGGGCTTTGGATCAGCTCCCGCTGCGGCCTTACGTTCCTCAGCAGCAGTTTCTCAGTCTCATCAGCACCGGTGACCGCCAGGCCGTCGGTTCGCGAGGTCCTTGGTCGTTCGAAGGGGAGTGGGTCTGGAAACTCAAGGACCACATCGACCGCGCATGGATGGCGCAATACGAACCCGTCGAATCCATGAACGCGGCGCCGCCCGCCCTCCAATCCGGCAGCGCGCCTTCGATGCGTTGTGGTGGATGCGGCGCCAAGATCGGCCCCCAAATACTCGATCGGGTTTTGGCACGACTCCGCGCCTCAGCCGCGCCCGGTGCGATGCCGGGACTCGATGAACCGGACGATGCGGCGGTGATCCTTTGGCCGTCCTCCTCGGCACTCGTGCAAACGGTGGATTATTTCCGGAACTTTTTGGATGACCCCTACCTGTTCGGACGCATCGCGGCTCTCCACGCGCTCGGTGACATTTTTGCCATGGGCGCGGAACCCCGCTCGGTGCTGGCCATCATTACCCTCCCTCCTGGCCGAACGCGACCCGTGGAGGAGCAGCTTTACCAAGTCTTGGCAGGCGCCCTCGCAACCCTCGGGCAAAACAGCACCAAGCTCCTCGGCGGCCACACTTCCGAGGGAATCGAACTGTCCTTCGGTCTGGCCGTCAATGGCGAGGCTTCTCCCCACCGGTTGTTGAAGAAGGGAGGCATGCGCCCAGGAGATCGGTTGATCCTCACCAAGCCGATTGGCACGGGCGTAGTGATGGCTGCGTCCATGCGGGGCAAGGCCCATCCGCATTGGATCGACGCGGCGATTGCGGTGATGTTGGTTTCTAATCGGGACGCTTCCCGCATTTTTCTCGAACACAGCGCAACCGCCTGCACGGACATCACGGGATTCGGGCTCGCAGGACATCTGCGCGAGATGGCAGTCGCGTCCCGAGTGACATTGGAGATCCACCTGCAAAGTATTCCTTTGCTCTTGGGGGCATTGGACAGCTCGCGGAGGGGAATCGCCAGCACACTGTTCCCGGAAAACCTGCGGCAAGCCGAGGTGATTCAAAACCTCGAAGCGGTCAGGCAGGAACCCATGTTTCCCCTTCTGTTCGACCCGCAAACCTCGGGGGGGCTCATCGCTTCAGTGCCGCCCTTGAACGCTCAGGCCTGCCTGGATCAACTCCAACGCGAAGGCTACCGGGAGGCTCGGGACATCGGCGAGGTCGCCAGCGAGGGTGCGTCTGGAATCGGAAGGCTGGTGGTGCGATGACGCTCGACCTTCGGGCAGGAACCCGCTTCAGCGATCCGACCCAAACACCCCGGCGAGGACGATCTCCTTGATTTTCCACACCATGGTCATCGTCAACGCCACCGGAAGCAACACGAGGAAAAGAGCAAGCCATTCGCGCACTCGATCGATCGCGGCCAGCAGGACCGGCCAGGATCCGCTCGCGGACAGCAACGCGTAGAGGGCCATCATCACGGTCAGAACACCGAGCAAATACGAGTTCAGCGTCGCGAAAAATTGCGTTTCGATGCGGAGGGTCTCGTCGGGAAGCAACCCCGCCAGCCTGGCCATGGCGTGGTTGAGGGTGACGAGAAAAAGAAGTCCGCAAACCAGCAGCAGGAGGACCGAATAACCGAAGAATTCATTTTGCGGGACGCGGCTCCACCAATGCAGGAACGGGCTCAAACCCAGATTGACGAATGCGAGCACTTTGGCCCGCGCCAGCAACAGACCCCACCCTCGGTCCTGAGACTGAAATTTGCCCAGGCGGATGAGCGCGAACCAGAGCCACGCCGCCGCGAGCACCGAGGGCACCATGCCGAGCGGGCGCAGCCAGTCGCTCAACGTGGTGCGCGCTCCCAGCAGGATCGCGATCGGCAGCCCCCAGAAAAGCCCGGAGAGTCCGCGGACGAGTTCGCGGAGGGACTGCATCACGGCCTCGCGGGGGGCGGCCGGGAATTCCAGGCGATCGGTTTGAGACATGCAGGCGGTTCGCGGACTCGCGCGGGCCGGTCGCGAATCGCTAAATGGCGAGGTAAGTGTATTCCTTCAGTCCGCGCTCATACTCATCGAGCAAGCGCATGCCATCGGAGGGTTTGAGCTTGTCCGCTTTGATGGCGGCGTCGAACTGCAATTTCATGCGGCGCTTCAATTCGTTTTCATCGTATTGCACCGCCGCCAGGGCTTGCGCGATCGTGTTTCCCTCGATGATTTCCTCGATGTAATATCCGGCCGGTTCGTCCGGATCGAGAAACACGTGGACCTCGTTCACGCGTCCGAACAAGTTGTGCAGGTCACCCATGATGTCCTGGTAGGCTCCCATCAGGAAGAAACCGAGATGATAAGGCTCCGTCGCCGCGCCTCCTGGGGTGCCGTTTTCCCCCGCACCGTTGGAGGCTGAAGGAGGCAGAGGATGGAGCGGCAGCGTGCTGCGCACGTCGCGAAGGTCGATGAATTTGTTGATCTGTCCGTCCGAATCGCAGGTGATATCGACCAGGGTGCCCTCGCGCGTGGGGCGCTGGTCGAGCTGGTTGATCGGCATGATCGGGAACAACTGCCCGAGCGCCCAGTGATCCAGGAGGGACTGAAAGACCGAGAAATTGCACAAGTATTGATCTCCCAGGCTCTCCTCCAGCTTGCGGATTTCCTGGGGCACATAGGCCTGCCCCTTGAAGCTGCGCACCACGTCGCATCCGATGCGCCAGTAGAGATCCTCGATCTTGGCTTTCTCAGGCAAATCCATGAGGCCCAGCGTGAACATGTTGTGGGCGTCTTCTTTCCGCTCCAACGCGTCGTGGTAAGCCTCGAGCTTGTTGAGCTTGCCAAGGTTCTTGAGAATATCCAACAACTCCCGGACGAGTGGATGCTCGTTTTCCCCGTAGGTCAGGAGCTCGACGGGCCGGGACTTCTCGATGGCGCCGAAGACTTCCACGATCAACACACTGTGATGCGCCACGATGGCCCGGCCGCTCTCGCTGATGATGTCGGGATGCGGCACCTTCTCGGCGTTGCAGATGTCTCCGATGTAATAGACGATGTCGTTGGTGTATTCCTGCAGGGAATAATTCGTGGAACTGTCAAACGCGGAGCGGCTGCCGTCATAATCCACCCCCAGCCCCCCGCCCACGTCCACATACTCGATGGGAAACCCCATCTTGTGGAGTTTGGCGTAAAACCGGGAGGCCTCCTGCACGGCCTTCTTGACCGTCAAGATGTCCGGCACCTGCGAGCCGATGTGGAAATGGACGAGCTTGAAACAGTGGGTCAGCTCTTCCTTCTTGAGAAGATCGGTGGCGGCCAGAAGCTCGACCGTACTGAGTCCAAATTTTGCGTTCTCGCCGCCGCTTTCGGCCCATTTCCCGGCGCCTTTGCTGGCCAGGCGCGCCCGAATGCCGATGAGCGGTTCCACACCCATCTGACGGGAAACCCCGATGATCTGGCGCAATTCCTCCAACTTCTCCACCACCATGATCACCTTCTTCCCCAGCTTGATCCCCATCAACGCCATGCGGACGAACGCGGCGTCCTTGTAGCCGTTGCAAATGATCAGGCCGCCCGGCTGGTCTTGCAGTGCCAGACCGGCAAACAATTCCGGCTTGCTGCCCACCTCGAGTCCGAATTGAAACGGCTTTCCGGCGTCCAGAATTTCCTCCACCACCTCCCGCAGTTGATTGACTTTGATCGGGAACACACCGCGGTATTGCCCTTGATAATTGAACTCCGCGATGGACGTGCGAAAGGCTTGGTTCAACGATTCCACCCGGTGCCGCAGAATGTCCTGAAACCGGATGAGCACCGGAAACTTGAGCCCGCGGGCGCGCGCTTCCTCCACGACGTCGGTCAGATCGACTTGAGTGCCCGCGTCCTGCAGGGGCAGGGCCACCACATGGCCCTCGTCATTGATGTCGAAATACTTCGCGCCCCAACGGTCGATGTTATAGGTGGCGCGAGCCGCCGCAAGATCCCACGGCGGAGTGTTCTCGGAGGCATCACTCATGTCGATTTCTGCATGGCGAGTTGGGCGTGTCCGGCCCTCAACGTTCGGCTCCCAGATTTCTGGCCCCGTTCACTGCCGAATTCACCCGCAACCGGAGCCCGTTCAACCGGATGAAGCCGGTGGCGTCGTCCTGATTGTAGGCCTTGCCAGGGTCCGCCTCCATGGTGGCGATGTGCGGGTTGTAAAGGCTGACCTTCGAACGGCGACCCGCCACGTAAAGACCTCCCTTGTAAAGCTTCACCCGGACCGTGCCCGAAACATTTTTTTGCGATTCCTCAACGAGGGCTTGCAAGGCAAGCCGTTCCGGCGCGTACCAGAATCCGTAGTAAACCAACTCGGCGTAGCGCGGGATCAGCGAGTCGCGCAAATGCATCACCTCGCGGTCCATGGTCAGGGATTCCACCTGGCGATGGGCAAAATGGAGGATGGCCCCGCCCGGCGTTTCATACACACCCCGGCTCTTCATCCCCACGAACCGGTTCTCAACCATGTCCACCCGCCCCACGCCGTGCTTGCCACCCAGGGCGTTGAGGACCTTCATCACTCCGAGGGGGTTCCATTTCCGCCCATTGACGGCCACGCAGTCACCGCGCTCGAAATCAAGCGTGACATACTCGGGTTTCTCAGGCGCTTCCTCCGGGGAAACCGAGAGCTTGAACATGTCCTTGTTGGCCGGCGCGAAAGCATCCATCCAAGGATCCTCCAGCACACCCGCCTCGAATGAAATGTGGAGGAGGTTGCGGTCCATGGAGTAGGGCTTCTTCGCGCTGGCCTGGACCGGGATTTTTTTCTCCTCGCAGTAGCGGATCATCTCGGTGCGTCCCGGGAATTGCTTCCGAAACCGCTCCTCGCGCCAGGGAGCGATGATCTGAAGATCAGGCGCCAGCGCGGCCGCCGTCAGTTCGAATCGCACTTGATCGTTTCCCTTGCCGGTCGCCCCGTGGCCGATCGCCTGAGCTTTCTCCTTCCGGGCAATTTCAATCATGCGCTTGGCGATCAAAGGCCGGGCGATGGACGTGCCGAGAAAATACTGGCCCTCGTAAATGGCGCCCGCGCGAATCATCGGGAAAATGAAATCCTTCGCAAATTCCTCCTGCAAATCGTCCACATAAATCTTGGAAGCGCCCGTCTTGCGAGCTTTGGCGTTCAATCCCTTCAATTCGTCCTCCTGTCCGATGTTCGCGCAGAAGGCGATCATTTCCGCGTCGTAGGTTTCTTTGATCCAGGAGAGGAGAACGGAGGTGTCGAGTCCGCCGGAATACGCGAGAACGATTTTCATGAATGCGATGCGAATGCCCTTTGGGCGGGGGCGACTAAACGACAACCAAGGCGGCGTGGGAAGAAGATTTTACGACGCCCCGTCGCCCCAACCCCGGCTGGTTCAACGTGCGCCGCCGGCCCCAAGCGGGCCGGAGAACGGAACCTCGTTCGGGCGCCACGCCCGCCCGTGTATCCCGATGTTGTTGGTAGGGCGGGCCTGTCCCAGCCCGCCGCCCACGGGATGCAAAACATCATGCTCCGGCGGCGCGCCGGGACGGACGCGCCCTACCTGCATCACCGGCAACATCGGGATGCACCGCACGCCCGCAGCCCCTTCGAAGGTGGATTGCCTTCTTCCACGGGTCGTGCCTACATTCCGCTCGTTCCGCATGCAAGCCCATCGAATTTCTATGCACCCATCCGAAACGAATCGCCGGAAATTTTTCAAAGCCTGTTCCACCGCCACGCTGGGGGGCGCCCTGGCTTGGTCTTCGGGTTGCTCGACCTCGATGGCCAAGCGGACTCCTCACGGAAATCAGCCCATGAAAATCGATGAAGCAGTCTTCGGCCAACTTCCGGACAACACAACCGCCCGTCTTTACACCCTGCGCAACTCCAACGGCATGGTGGTTAAAGTGACCGATTACGGCTTGATCATCACCGAGATTCATGTGCCGGACCGCCAGGGCCGTCTTGGCAACGTGGCCTTGGGATTTGGAACCCTCGGCCCCTACCTCGCCGGGCACCCGTATTTCGGGTGCATCGCCGGGCGCGTCGCCAATCGAATCGCCAAGGGCGCCTTCACGCTGGACGGCAAGTCCTACCAACTCGCCGTCAACAACGGGCCGAATCATCTTCACGGCGGCCTCAAGGGCTTCGATAAAAAGCTCTGGAAATCCTCCGGCATCCTCATCGCGCATGGCCGCGCTTCCGTCCGCTTCAGCTACACCAGCCCCGATGGTGACGAAGGCTACCCCGGCAATCTCTCCATGAAGGTGACTTATGCCCTGACGGACGACCAGGAGATCCGCATGGACTACGAGGCCACGACCGACAAGGCCACTCCGGTCAACCTCACCAACCACAGTTACTTCAACCTTGCGGAACGAGGCGACGTCCTGGGCCACGAACTGCAATTGATGGCCGACCGTTACACGCCCACGGATGACACCCTCATTCCCACCGGCACGCTGGCATCGGTCCGAGGCACTCCCATCGACTTTACCCGACGCGCCTCGCTGGGCGCCCGGCACACCCAAACGGGCCTCACTCCTCCCGGATACGATCACAATTTCGTGCTCAATCACGGGGGCAAATCCCTCGGGAAAGCAGCGGTGGTCACCGAGCCCAAGACCGGCCGCGTCCTGGAGGTCCTGACCACCGAACCGGGCATTCAACTCTACACCGGCAATCACCTCGACGGTTCGCTCACCGGCACCGGCGGAATCGTTTACGGACGTCATGGCGGATTCTGCCTTGAAACTCAGCACTTTCCGGATTCCATCAACAAGCCCTCGTTTCCATCGGTCGTGCTCCGGCCAGGGCAAACTTATCGCACCACGACGATTTACAAATTCTCGACGGTGTCGTGAAGTTCAACCCGCCTCCGGCGACCTCTGGCCCATGAAGCTTGTTGCAGGAATCACCCTCTGGACTGCGGCCGCGTTGTCCCCGCTTGCGCAGACTCCGGGTCCGGATGGTGTTCAAAAGGATCATGCCTTTACCACCACGGTCTCCCAGACTCATGCTTACCGGTACTTGCAGTTCTTGCCCAAGGGCTACACGGAAGATCCAGCCAGGCGCTGGCCTTTGATCTTGTTCCTCCACGGCGCCGGGGAACACGGAACCAACGTCTGGCTCGCCAGCGTTCATGGACCGCCGAAAATCGTCCGAACCAAGCCCGAGTTTCCGTTCATCGTGGTTTCCCCTCAGTGCCCGCCCGGCAGCCGATGGGATGCGGAGCCTTTGCGGCAGTTGCTCAATCATGTGGAGGCGTCGCTGCGTGTGGACAAGTCCCGCGTCTATCTCACCGGATTGAGCATGGGGGGCTATGGCACCTGGAGCCTCGGTCTGCGTCACCCGGACCGCTTCGCGGCAATCGCCCCGATTTGCGGAGGCGGCGAACGCATCGATGTCATGCTTGGGTCCCGCTCCCGCACCGAGCCGTTCAAGTCGCTGCCGATTTGGGTTTTTCATGGCGCCAAAGATACCGTGGTGCCTCTCTCCGAGTCGGAGCGCATGGTCGAAGCCGTCCGCCAAGCGGGGAACACCCGCGTGAAACTGACGGTCTATCCCGAAGCGCAGCATGATTCCTGGACCGAGACTTACGACAATCCGGCCCTTTACGAATGGTTCTTTTCCCACCGCAGGTGACAAATCACCCGAAACAGGCAAGATTGCGTCCGTATGCCTGACACGCACGGCCTGGCAGTGGCGCCGGAAGAAACCCAGGAAAAGGATCCTCAGGCCAAGTCGGAGCTGGATCCCGGATACTTGGTCATTTGCTGGAATGATCCCGTGAACTTCATGGAATATGTCACCCATGTTTTTCAGGAGATTTTTGGCTGGCCGAAACAGAAGGCGCAGTTCCACATGCTGCAAGTGCATCGGGAAGGTCGCAGCGTTTTGACGCGCGAAACCCAGGAACGCGCCGAGCACTACGTCCATCAGTTGCACCGCTACCGGCTGCACGCCACCATGGAACGCGACCGTCCTTGATTCCTGTGAAGCTGAGTCGAAAGGCGTCGGGTGGCTGCTCCTGGGAACTGGATCCGCGCGAGGCGAGTCTTTTCCTCCGGCTCTTGCGCAGCTACCCTGTGGTGGGCAGTCCCCCGACGCTTCCGGGCTCCGGACACACCGCCGATTCCGAGGGAGCCGAAGCGCTCCTGCGCCAAAGCTTCGCCCAGCAGTCCGAGGAATCCCGTCAAGAATTGCGGGCCTGGCTCGAGGGTGCCTGGCCGGCCAAGCCGACGAAGAAGAACGTAACCCTCGATCTCAGCGAGAAACGCCTCGAATGGCTGTTGCACGTATTCAACGATATCCGGGTGGGCCATTGGAAAAAGCTGGGGTCGCCCGATCATCTCGATCTTCCCCTCAAAGGTTGGAGCCTCGATCAACTGGGTTCCTGGCGCGACATGCAAGCCTCCGGCTTTTTTGAGACGGCGATCCTCACCGCCTTGAACTCGAATTGAGAAAGGGAAACCCGCCATGGTACCCTGGCTCGGCGAGAAGCTTTGGTTTCCCGATCCGCGAAATGCCTCGCGCAGCGGCTTCCAAGACGGCCTCGTCGCGCTCGGGGGCGATTTCCGCCCGGAACGCTTGCTCCTCGCGTACCGTTCCGGAATTTTCCCGTGGTCGGAGGACCCCATTTCCTGGTGGTCGCCGAATCCCCGCGGCGTCCTGCCGTTTTCGAAACTCCACATCTCCCGCAGCCTGGCGCGCACGCTGCGCCGCCAGCCGTATGAAATCACCGTGGATCGCGCCTTTCGGAGAGTGATGGAGGCTTGCGCCGGTCCGCGCGCAAGCGGCGGAGGAACCTGGATTTCTGAGGGATTCATCGAAGCCTACAGCCACCTCCATGAACTGGGCCGCGCCCATAGCGTGGAATGCTGGAAAGATGGCGGGCTGGTCGGAGGCATTTATGGAGTCAGTTTTGGCTCGGTGTTCGCGGGTGAATCCATGTTCCATCGCGCCGACAACGCGTCTAAAGTTGCGTTGGTCAAACTCGTGGAGATTCTGCAAGAGAAGAACTTCGACCTTTTTGACGTGCAAGTGGTCAATCACGCCACCCTCGCCCTCGGAGCCACCTCGATTCCGCGAGAAACCTACCTCCGCCTGCTCGCCCCAGCCGCCGCACGTTCTGACCGTTGGTAGCGCCAGGCTTCAGTCAGGAAAGGGCAATGGATCCGCATCGGTCTCTCGCGAGATCTCAGCCGCAAAGGCCTTTCTCAAGATTCGATGGATCACCCTGCGGATCCATCTCAACTTTCGTCGGACTTTTGACGCTCAAGCTTTGGCGCATCTCGACGCCGCTGAACTGCTGGCTTCAGGTTGAATTTCGGAAAGAATCCCGGCACGCGTCCCGCATACTCGGCGTAATCCGCAAATCGCTCCCGCAGATGCGCTTCTTCCAGCATGGATTTGCGCTTCAAAACCGCCGCCAAAACCAACGCCGCGCCCAACGCGCATCGGCTTTCCCAAAAAATGGACCAACCCAGCGTGGACAGCATTAAGCCGCCGTAAAGGGGATGCCTCACCCGTGCATAGTTTCCACGCGTCACCAGGATGGCTCCGGGAGGGAGCGCCGGGCCGGTGGTTCGCTGAGACCCGAGGGATCGAACTCCCGCCAACCCGAGCAACCCGCCGACGCCAATCAAAGCTAAGCCCGCCAGCGTCGCCACCAGAACTTGGCCCGGACTTCCCCACCCCACCCCCGCCACCACGACCCACAAGCTCAAAACGTTCTGAACCCAAGTCCAAGCCGATCCGAACCGCGCTCGAAATCGCGCCGACATGAATGCTCAGTAAGGCAGCGCCTCCTGAATCCGGCGGTTGAGCTCCTCCGCTTTGGCCAACGCCTCGGGCAAGGGGATTCCCCGCTTCATCCCAGGCCGCAAGTGCCGCGCATGGCTCAACCAAGAGTCCTTCATCCACCGCTGCTTCTCTTGGACCAACGCCAACACTTCAGCGCCACGCGAGTAAGCCCCAAGGACATCCATGGGGCGCTCCACCTCGAGAATTCTGTCCGCCGCCCCAAAAAACTGAAGCAATGGCTGGGCAATGACCCAGTGCCCGGCTTCCGTCGGATGAACTCCATCGGGAGCCAGGCGATACGAGGGATTGGACTTTCGCCGTTCCTCCAAATGCCGGCCCATGTGGCGGTGCAGGTCGATAACCTCCCAGCCATGGGTCCGCTGCCCCACGAGCCATTCGGCATAGCGATCCAAAACGCGATCATAGTTGAACGGCTTGTTGGAGCCTGCAGGCGGATCAAAGGTCGGCGGCGTCACATGGATCATCCGGGCGCCGCGGCTTCGAACCTGTTCGCGCAACTTCTCGATGCCCGCGCGAAACCGCTGAAACCGCTGTTCATCCCAATCCAGGTAAATGCCATCGTTCATCCCGTAGCAAGCCACCACGCAATCCGGACGCACGGCGTCCAACACCCTGGTCAATCGCTCGTGAAGATCAGGCCGGGGAAACTGGCCTCCCGCGTGGCCGTCCTCGGATAACCCCGAAACCGTTTCGCTGGGCAGTCCTGCATTGGCCACCTCACCTCGCCAGTCAGGATACCGGAGGCGAAGCCACGCTTCGAAGATTTCAACGAAATGGCCGGCGTAAGTGATGCTGTCCCCGAGAAACAGCAGCCGCTGGGCAGACGGCGCCGCAGACGGGGCGGCCAGGGCGGTTGCGGACCAAACGGCAGTCCAAGCGCAACACAGAAAAACCAGACGGACACTCGTGATCATGGGGAGCAACAGGGGTTCAAACGGCGGAGCATCGATACCATCGGCGCGGGCGAATGTCGAAGAGAACTGCCGATCCACGGTCCCGAGCTCGTGACGCAAGGAAGCCACCCTTCGCGCTAAAGTTTGAATTGTTCGGGTGCCACAGCGCGTCTACTCTTCTATCGAAGATTCCCAACTCCCACTCCTCTTATGAATTCCACCCTCAACCGGCGCCGCTTCCTCCGGCGGGCCGTTCACTCCGGCGCCGGGCTCCTCCTTTTGCGAAACAGCAAGCTGGCCTTCGCCTACGAGGCCAACAGTAAACTCAACATCGCGGGCATCGGAGTCGGCGGACAAGGCCGCGGCATTCTCGACGCATTCCATCGTTTTGGACACAACATCGTGGCGCTTTGCGACGTCGATGAGCAGCGCGCGGGTGACATTTTTTCCAAACATCCTTTCGCCAGGCGCTACCAGGATTTTCGAAAAATGTTCGACGAGATGGAGAGAGGCATCGACGCGGTTCTCGTCGCCACACCGGATCACACCCATGCCGTCGCCGCCATGGCCGCGATGCGGCGCGGCAAACATGTCTACTGCGAAAAACCCCTCACCCGCACCGTCCATGAATCTCGCGTGATGCGGGAAGCCGCCCTGCGCCACAAGGTCGTCACGCAGATGGGAAATCAGGGTTCGGCGGAATCGCGCTTGCGCCGGGCCGTCGAGCTGGTCTGGGGCGGCGTGATCGGCGAGGTGCGGGAAGCGCACATCTGGTTCGGCGGAGGCAACGGCCCGATGAAGCGTCCCGCGGAATCCCCGGCGGCACCCGCCGGATTGAACTGGGATCTTTGGCTCGGCCCCGCACCGTGGCGGCCTTATCACTCCGCCTACGCCCCGGCGAGCTGGCGCGCCTGGCGGGACTTTGGCAGCGGCATCGTCGGCGACTTCGCCTGCCATACGGCCAACATCATGTTCAGAGCGCTGCGGTTGGAGGAACTCTGGGATCCCGCCCAAGCGGGCGCCCGCTCCATCATCCGCGTTCAATCCTGGCCCTCGGAGGTGGATCGAGAAGGGTATCCAACCAGCTCCAAGACGCTCATCGAGATTCCCGCTCGCGGAGCCCTTCCCCCGGTCAAGATGACCTGGTACGCGAAGGAAAAACCCTCCGAAGACCTGATGCTGGGCCACAAAAGAGGCGATTGGGGAGATTTGCTCGTGGGATCCAAAGGCTCGCTCTATTCGGACAACCCTTGGAACGCGCATTACGTGTTGCTGCCCGAAAAGAAGTTCGAGGATTTCAAAGGAGGGCCCGCGGAATCCCTGCCCAGAAGCAAAGGCCATCAGTGGGAATGGGTGGAAGCCTGCAAAGGCAATGGCAAGACCTTCTCGCCGTTCGAAATCGGAGGGCCCCTCACCGAACTCGCCCAACTCGCCAATCTCGCCACCCTGGTCGAGGGACCGTTGGAATTCGACGCTTTGAGCGGAAAGATCCTCAATTCCACCGCCGCGAGCGCTCTTCTGCACCGCGAGTATCGCGCCGGATGGACCCTGTAATATGCCCGGCCATCTCCCACCATCAACGCTCGAATCCACCCACCGCCGCGCTCCAATTTCTGCATTGACCTGAGAACCCTCCTGCCCCGAAATCATAGCATGAATCCATCCCAATCCCCAACCCCATCCCCGTCCCGACGCGAGTTCATCAAGACGTCCGGCAAATTCGTCGCGGCCTCCGCCCTCGCGGGGGTGGCCCTCCCCCATGTTCATCCTGCGGGAAGCAGCCTCGTGCAAGCGGCTCTCGTGGGCTGCGGTGGACGCGGCACCGGCGCGGCTTCAGACGCGTTGGGCACCAGCCAGCTCGGCCCCGTGAAACTCGTCGCCATGGCGGACGTTTTCAACAGCAAGCTCAAGACCAGCTACGACGCCATCCAACGCCGGCATCCCAATCAAGTCGATGTGTCCGATGACCGGAAACACATCGGCTTCGACGGCTACCGCCATGCCATGGATCAATTGAAGCCTGGTGACGTGGTGATCCTGACCACCCCGCTCGCGTTCCGCTGGGTTCAATTGGATTACGCGATCAAGAAGGGCTTGAATGTGTTCATGGAGAAGCCGCTGACCGCGGATGGTCCGACGTCGCGCCGCATGCTCAAGCTCTCCGAGGAAGCGGACAAAAAGAACCTCAAGGTGGGTGTCGGCCTGATGTCCCGCCACAGCCGCGCCCTGCAGGAACTCGAGAAACGCATCCGTGGCGGCGAGATCGGCGACATCATCAACTTGCGCGGATACCGCATGCACGGCCCCGTGGGATCGGCCTATTCAGACAAATGGCCGGGCCAGCCAAATGAACTGCTCTGGCAGATTCAGCGGTTTCACAGCTTTCTCTGGGCCAGCGGCGGCTGCTACAGCGATTTCTACATTCACCATGTGGACCACCTTTGCATGATGAAAGGCGCCTGGCCCGTGAAAGCGATGGGCATCGGCGGACGCCACTACCGCGAAAACAAGATCGATCAGAATTTCGACAGCTACTCCGTCGAGTACACCTTCGCGGATGGCACGAAGATGTACATGGACGGCCGTCACGTTCTCGGCTGCAAGAACATCTATTCGAGCTACGCACACGGGAGCAAAGGCTTCGCCGTGATTTCCAAGCAGGGGGATTGTGGTGGTCCCTCGAGCACTTACCGTGGCCAGAACATCGACCGCTCCAAGATGATCTGGCAGTCCAACGACAACACCAGTCCCTACGCGAACGAATGGGAAGACCTCATGGCGGCAATTCGCAACGACAAGCCTTACAACGAGTGCAAGCGCGGCGTGGAAGCCAGCGTTGTGACCAGCATGGGCCGCATGTCCGCGCACACCGGCGAGGAAGTGACCTACGACGATTTCCTGAACTCCGAGCATGAGTATGCTCCGGGCGCGGATAAGTTCACCATGGACAGTCCGGCTCCTTTGCAGGCCGACAAGGATGGAAAGTATCCCATCCCCCTCCCCGGCATCTGCACCAAGACCGAATATCCGGTGAAGGCCTGAGCCCGCCCTTCGTCCATCCACCGCAGCGAGGCCAACGGGTGCGCCCGGTTGGCCTTTTGCTTGCCTTCCGGAAGTCAAGGGCAGCGAACACCGTTGAAGGCTCCGCGTTCGGATCGTGGATTGCTCCGAAGAATCGGCCGCAGCAGTTTCTCGATCCATGAATCCGCGGCGTTTCCATTCCGGGTCGCATCGCTTCCAAGCTCAGACCCTCACCGTGCTTCGCACCCATGCCATCGCCCCTCGGAAGCGCTGGGCCATGGAGCGGGAGGAGATCGCCGCGGCCGATGGGCGCGAGCGGAAGCGCCGTGAACGGCGCGCCCCGACCCCTTGCGGATGCACCGCTCTCAAAATGGATGGGAGTTCCCGCTTGAATTGAAAGAAACGTTCAGGCGAGATTCCCACCCCTGTAACCGAACTATGACGCTCGCGGACATCGTTCAACGAGAGCACATCATCGACGACCTGAAGGCTTCCAGTCGCTGGGAAGCCATCGACGAACTCATCGACCGTCTGGTCGAGTGCGGTCGCATCAAGCTGGAGCACCGCGAGGCCATCGCCTCCGTCGTTAAAAAAAGGGAAATCTCGATGAGCACGGGTATTGGCTTCGGCATCGGCATCCCGCACGCCTCCACCGAACTGGTCACCGAAGTCATGGGCGCGTTCGGCCGATCCAAGAAAGGCGTCAATTTCGACGCACTCGACAATCAGCCCGTCCACCTGGTGGTGCTGTTCCTCGTCCCCCACGGCCAGTTCCAAAAGCATCTCCACACTTTGGCCAACATCGCCAAAATGCTTCATCATCGCGACTTCCGCCAAGCCCTCGAGGAAAGCCCGGGCGCCGATGAAATCCTGGGGCTGATTCATTCCCAATCCACGCGGAAATGACCGGTTCTTCCGCCGGATTCCGCCCCGCCTCTTTCCACCGTCCCGTCCTGTGCTCCCCCATCGCGCCATTGAGGAACGCTTGCAAGCCTCCGCATCGCGTCTTTTTGCGGAGGCTGATCCCGCCCTGTTTTCCGTCCGGCCTTGCCCGGACGCACGACACGGCGACTACCAAGTTTCCGCCATCATGGCGCTGGCCAAAGCCCGAAAAACGGCCCCCCGCCCTTTGGCCGAGCAACTGAAGAATTCCCTGGACCTTTCGGACCTTTGCGAAGCGGTGGAAGTTGCGGGCGCCGGATTCATCAACTTTCGACTCCGCAAGGAAACCTTCACGAGCGCCCTGCAAACGGAAGGATCCGGCCCGCGCCCCCTCCTGGAGGCGGCTCGCCATCCGCAGACTCTGGTCATCGACTTCAGCTCGCCCAACGTCGCCAAACCCATGCATGTCGGGCACATTCGCTCCACCGTGCTTGGCGATTGTTTGGCGCGCCTCAACCGACTTATCGGCCACCGCGTCATCACCGACAATCATCTCGGAGATTGGGGCACCCAGTTTGGAAAACTCCTGGTGGGTTGGAAACA
Organism: Verrucomicrobiota bacterium; assembly: GCA_016871495.1. Classification (NCBI taxonomy): domain Bacteria; kingdom Pseudomonadati; phylum Verrucomicrobiota; species Verrucomicrobiota bacterium. The sequence goes on from VHDF01000044.1 coordinate 29,667, forward strand.
ATACCTCGACCCCTCCGCACTCAAGACGAACCCAATCGCCGAATTGGAGCGGCTCTACAAACTCGTCAACCAGGCGTCGGAATCTCAGCCCGAAGTTCTGGAGGCAGCCCGCCGCGAACTCGTGGCCCTCCAACAGGGCCAGCCCGAAAATCTGGCCATTTGGCGCGAAATGATCCGGCTTTCCCAGGACCAGTTCGATCGAGTTTATGGAAGGCTGGGCATTCAATTCGATCATACCCTGGGCGAAAGTTTCTACAATCCCCAACTCCAGGGCGTCGTGAACCAAATGCTCGAACGCGGCGTCGCCCGCCAAAGCGATGGCGCCGTTTGCGTGTTCTCCGACGGAACGTGTCCTCCCAAAGACGACCCCTTCCTCATTCAACGAGACGGAGAATGGCTTCCCAACCCCTTTCTCGTCCGTAAGAGCGATGGCGCCTCCAATTACGCCACCACCGATCTGGCCACCCTGGATTATCGCCAGAGAACCTGGTCGCCCCATCGAATTCTCTATGTCACGGATGGCCGCCAGCAACTCCACTTTCGCCAACTCTTCGCCGCGTTTCGCAGGTGGCAACCCGCTCATCGAACCCGGCTGGAACACATCTGGTTCGGCTCCATTTTAGCCGAGGATGGTAAACCCTTCAAAACTCGGTCGGGTGAAACCGTCCGGCTCGAGGACTTGCTCGACGAAGCGGAGGAACGAGCGCTCGCCGTCGTCACCGCCAAGAACCCGGAATGGACGGAATCCGACCGCCGCCATATCGCCCGCGTGGTCGCCATCGGCGCCATCAAGTACGCTGACCTGCTGCCAAACCGCCAGAGCGATTACCTCTTTAGCTGGGACAAAATGCTCGCCCTCAACGGCAATACGGCGGTTTACCTCCTCTACGCCTGCGCCCGCATCCACAGCCTCCTGCGCAAATCAGGCGCCACGCCTGGAGCGGAAGCCAGCCTCGAAGCGTTGCGTCTCGAGGCTCCGGAGGAAATCGCTCTCGCCAGACTTCTCCTCAATTACGGGCTGGTGCTGGAGGCCGCTGCCGAGGAATGCCGCCCCAATTACCTCTGCAATTACCTCTACGAACTGGCCGGACTCCTGGCTCGATTCTGGGAGAACTGCCCGGTCCTCAAGGCCGCCGAGACGGAACGTCATTCGCGTCTCGCCCTCAGCCGCCTCTCAGGCCAAGTGTTGAAGCAGGGCCTTGAAACCCTCGGCATCAGCACGCTCGATCACATGTGAGGGCCGCCCGTCCCCCGGGTGAGAGTTGAACGCCACTCGTCGGAGATCTCCGAGATTCAACTCGCGCTCGGAATCCTGGCGGACCGTCACTTCAATTCCGGGGCGAGGTTCCCATAAGACCACGGTGCGCGAAAAGGAGGCGCCGGCGGGGGAATCGGAACCGGGCCGGGCGTCATTTCACGAGCCAGGGCAATGCCCGCTTCGGCCATCTTTCTTCCAGCCGAAACCTCCAGGTTGCTGTAGGCCGTCAAGCGCGTCTCATAACCGCCACCCTGAGCCCCAAAAGCTTCCTCGGTCGGAACATAGCCCACGATTCCATTGGCCAGCTCCACCGGAAACGTGAAGGGAAACTTGCTCCCCTTCTTGATGTCCAAGCCGTATTGCACAAAATACTCAGCGGGGTTCGTGACCAAAACGACTGGACCGATCTGCATCGCTTGCACTTCCACCTCCACTTCGGGCCGCGCCTTCGCCATGGCATCCAGGAGCACAGTTTCCTTGGCAAAGGTCCATTCCGTTTCACCGACCTCCTTTGGATCCCTCTTCACCAGTTCCACCGCCTTCTTCACCTTCTCCGCCGTGGGCAGCCGTCGGGGTGACTTCCAGACCTTGCTCCGCGCGTCGAGGGGTATGACTCGACCGGCGCCGCGACGGATGAGCAGCAGCGTTTTGTAGGCCTCCGCGCCCACCCGCCCGCCGACGATGCTCCACCACTCCTCCGCATCGGGATTCTGGAAACGAGTCAAATTGTCCACCTGGGTGATGTCGCCCGATGCGCCCTGCAAGAACACCACCGGCAATGCCCCATCCCCCGTGGCCTTCCGCAGGGTTTCCTCCATCGAACCGATCCAACTGGCGGAGATGCCCCCGGGGCTTGTGGTGGCGTGACAGGCAAAATTCACGACCACACCCAGGCATCGACCTTTCAAGTCCCACACCCCGATCACGCCCACTTCAGGATCGATCGGTCCCGCGTAACCGATCACTTCGGGATTGCCCGCGCCCGGATGCGAAAACGTCAACCCCCCTTTCATGCGCAACCGCCGGTTGAAGGAAACTTTATCCTCGTGCCCCACCCCAGCCGCCACTTTCGCGTCCACACGATGGTCGTGAGCCTCGACCACGGCGTCCGCGATTTGCCGCAGTAATCGCTGGTCGTACCCCGGATTGGAGATGATGGTCTTGTTTTCCGCCAATTCCCGCACCCAGGGCTCGGCTTGATCAAAATCGCCCGGCTCGCTCATCCCCATGGGCCCCGAGGAATGGGAATGCGAAGCGCCGATAAGGACGTGATCACCAGGAATGCCGCAACGCCTTTGGATCTCGTTCCGGGCCAGCTTCGTGAGATGCCGGGTGATGAAGAGCAGATCAATTCCAACCACGGCCACCTTCTTCCGCCCGTCATCGAACACCGCGGCCCGCACCTTGCAGGCATCGTGAAAACTTCGATGATAGCTCTTGCCGTAACCGCCCGGCGCCTCCATGCCAAGATCCGGTGTGATGTCTCGCTCCGAGAATCCCGCCTTGATCGGCTGAGACGTCTCCTGCGCTCGCGCGGAGAAAATCCCTATCGCAGCCAAAACCAGCCCGCAGAAATATCCCACTCCAGATCGACGATTCATAAGAAATTACTGGTTCATGAAGGCGAGCAAGTCCGCCATGTCTTGGGTCGAAAGGCCCGACTCCAGACCTTCCGGCATGATGGAACGTTCCTGCCGCGATTGCCGCCGAATCGAACTCCGTGCCAAGACCAACTCGGCGCCGAAGGCCTGCCGCAACGTGATCGCCGACGCCGTTTCATGGATCACCACCCCCGAGTGGCTTTCACCATCCTGCGTCTCGAGGGAGACGGACGAGAACTGGGGCGCCACTTCGCGATTCGGATCGAGGATGTTGACCAGCAACTTCTCGGATCCCGCGTTACGCAGCGTTTCGAAGTCGGGCCCCAACGCAAACCCCTTCCCCTGCGCTCGATGGCATGAGGCACATCGTTCCGCATAGATTTTCTCGCCGCGGCCCGCCACGCCCGGCAACCCCAACGCCGGCCGCCAACGGTCCACTTCCGCGCTCCGAGGTCCCTGCTTTTCGGCTCCGAAAAGGACGGCGGCCCGGCTCCGTATCGAAACCACCGAGTGTTGGAGCAAGTTCTCGACATCCGAACGGTTCAGGTCGGCGACTTTCACTTGTCCCCCTTCGATGGCCGCGAGGAGCCCCTGGGCTCGCTCGGGACGCGCCAGCATCGATTTCATGGCTTCCGATTTGGCGCGCGCAGTCAAGTTTCCCCACGATTTCAAAAATCCTCGCGTCGCTTCCAGGCCGGGATATCGACCCAAAGCTTGCGCGGAAGCCCACTGCACCGCTTCCGGAACCCCGGGGCGAAGCAGCGCCAACAACCCCTCCCCGGATTTTTCAAACGCGCGCGTTCCCAGCAACTGCACCGCCTGAACCCGAGCCGCCTCAAGCGCATGAACATCTCCAGCGATTTCGGCCGCCTTCGCAAACATTCCGGACAACACCCCCTTCGAATCCGCTTCATCCAAGGTTCGCCCGGACTTCTTCAATCCCGCGCCCAGCGCACTCACCCAGGCCACGCGAGGCCAGGCGTCGTCCAGGGTTGAAATCGTCTCCAGGACCGACTCGACCTCCGAACGGTCGTTCAATTGTCCCACCATCCGCAGCGCCTCGCCCAGCACCGAACCGAGGCCGGATTTCAGGGCGGACGCAGAGGACCCGCGCGCGTCCTGGAACAGTTGAAAACCGCGTTTGCCCGTGGATTGAAGGACCGCCGCCTGGATCCAACGGTCTTCAGGGCTGCGTTGAAGGATGTTCACCAAGGCCTGGATCTGGCCTTCGCCATTCCAACGACCGAGCGCCAGCGCCACTCGAAAGCGCACGCCGAGGTCAGGATCTCCAGCCAGGCGCGAGAGGAGTGCGGCCCCTCGATGCGGCTCCGAATCCCGGTTCGAGAGGCGAAGCCCGGCAAGCTTTACCGCGTGCTCCCGAACTCCGGCGTCTCCATCCCCGGCCGCCGTCTCCAGATGTCCCCAGCCAAGCTCCCCCATGCCTTCCAAGGCATGGAGCGCATAAAACCGCCCGATGGAATTGGAAGCCTTGGTCAGGAAAATTTCCAGCGCCGCTTTCGCCGCAGGATCTTGGCGTTCGTAAAGCAGTCGCGATGCGGTGTCGCGATGCCACCCGTTGGGATGTCCCAGCAGGGACACCAATTCCGGCGTGGTCAACCGCGCCAACCGGGCGGGCTCCCGCCGAAATCCCTTCTCAGGCGCCACGCGATAAATTCTTCCCCGATCGTTCCCGCTGTTAAGATCCAAATGTTGTTTGATGTTCTCCGGCAAGGACCAGGGATGCTCAATGACCTCCCGGTACATGTCGCAAATGTAAAGACATCCGTCCGGCGCGTTCGCAAATTGCACCGGACGAAACCAGATGTCCCGCGAGGCGATGAACTCCGATTGCTGCTCATCGTCTGGACGTCGCGCGGTCGGTTCCAGCCCGGTCAATTCGACCCGCTTGCGATGCACCAGATTTCCGCCGGCATCTCCGATGAACGCATTATCCGCAAAGTCCGGCCCATAGGCGTCTCCCCGGTAGATCGTGCCTCCGGTCGCGCCCGTGAAATAACCCGAAACTCGGCCCCCGCCTTCGACCATGCCCGGCACCACTCCGGTAACCCGCCACCGCGTGCGCAACACGCGCCACGGTTCATCCGGGCTGATCCGGTACACTTCCGCCGCCGGCCCATCGACCGCAATGCTGACCCGGGGGGAGGGCATGGCAAAGGAGCCGTGCTCCACCACTTCAAGCGGATCATAAACCATCGCTTGAAGATGGTCGCTATTGCTGCACACGTATTTCCGGCCCCCGCTGTCGAAACTGAAACCGTATTGTCCTCCTCCGGCTTCAGCCCGCAACTGAAGGGTGCGAGGATCAAAGGAAAAGTCCCTGCCCTGGCAAGAAACCACCGCATGGCCTTGCACCATCAGGTTCGACAGGATCGCTCCGTTGGGTCCCGTCGCCCCGTGAATGCGCTGGTCGATCCCCCAATTAAGGCTGTTCGGAAGAGCCTGCACATTCAATCGGTCCCGCCCCGCCCCGAAGCCGGTGAACACGACGTTTCGCACATCCGCTTTGCCATCCCCATCGGAATCCTTGAGGTAAAGCAAATCGGGCGACGCCAAAACATAAACGCCTCCCGCGTAGCAAATCACCCCCGTGGGCCAGGGCAAATCCGACGCGAAGGTTGTCGCGCGGTCGTAAACGCCGTCCGCGTTCAAGTCCTCCAGCAGTTGGATTCGGCCCAAGTGCGGTTGCTCTTCCCGTCGCTCCGAATAGTCGATCATGTCGACGACGTAGAGGCGGCTGTTTTCGTCGAACGCGATGGCAATCGGGTCTGCGACCAACGGTTCCGCCGCGGCCAATTCGAGCCGAAAACCCTTCTTCACGGAGAAAGTCTCGAGGGCTCGGTCCGCCGCCACCGGAGGAATCCGGGGCAATTCGGACGCATCCACTTTCGGCTGTTCCCCGGTCTTGCCATAAGCCGCCGTGTAGGTCTGGCTCGAACGCGGAGGCTGGGCTGCCGTTGCGGGCGCCCCAGCGCCCCAACTCACACCCATCGACCAAACCATCAGGAACCAAACCAAAGCCCAGGGAAGATGCACCCTCCGAGAATACCAACCCGCGACCGGTTTGCCAACCACGGGTCGAATCAAGTCGAGGGCAGAACGGCCGGTGTGCAGGCCCATTTCTCCACTAATCCTTGCACGGCTCCCAACAGGGCGTTCACCCTCGCGGCCAGCTCAAAATCAGACGGAGCTTCCAGGGTGTAGCAAAGCGAAGTCTTTCGCGAAAACAGGTAGAAGGCCTCCGGCCATTGCGGACGCGACAACGGATCCGTGCTCGGACGGATGATGCCCCTGCTCGCCGGACGCCCCTCGATTTCCTCCGCCAGATCGATCGGCACATGACATCCAGCCCGTTCAATCAAGTGCTCCGCCCAGCCCTCCGCAAGGGTCTCCGCCAATTCGTAGAGATAGAAGCCGTTCGCTTCCCAGTCCTCGTGGAGGCATACGGCCAGATCAAATCGCGGCTGCCGATCCAACCAGTCAATGTGCGCCCGGGTCTCCGGTGCCTCGCGATGCAGATACTGCCGGTTTAAATCCAATCCATGGCTGGCCTCACGCCGGTTCAATGGAAAGCCCGACGGATTCAAACAAGGACAGAGCCAGACTCCGACCTCCTCCGGCCAAAAATCGGCGTCCACCAGCCGAGCGGCGGCCAACAATCCCGCGGGTTCGTCACCATGGATCCCCGCCGAGATATAGATCTTGCGCGGCGCGCTCTCGGTGCCTCTCACCAAGGCCCACAAGCCGGGCGCAGGTTCGGGCGCGATCGTTTCGACCCTCCAGCCGCGATCGGAGGCTCGCTCCCGCAGCAAACCAAGGAGTTGATGCACATCCACCCGCTCACCGAAATACCCGCCCCGATTGAGGCCGACCCGTTTCATCGCCCGCCCGAACAGGCTTCCGCGCCCTCCCCACACCCGCAGCCGCCTCCCTGTTCCTGCTGGTCGAATCCACGCGGATCCCAGTCTGGATCCAGCCCCAAATCCTGCAGCATCTTGAGGTCTTTCTCCACCGACTGGTTCAGAGTCGTCAGATAGTTGCCCACCATCAACGCGCTGGCGCCGGCCATGAACACCATGCTCTGCATGTCTCGCAGGTTCACGGTGCGGCCGCCGGCGATCATGATTTCCTGCCGGGGAAGCAGGAATCGAAAGACGGCAATGGTCTTCAGAATCTCCATCGGTTCCAGCGGCGGCAGATCCGCGAAAGGCGTCCCCGGGATTCGATTCAGGATGTTGATGGGCACCACGTGAGCACCCGCTTCCCGCAAGGCCAGCGCCAAATCCACCCGATCCTCGCGCGTTTCCCCCATGCCCAGGATCCCGCCGGAACAAATCTTGATCCCCGCCTGTTTCAACAAGCGAAGGGTTTCGAGCCGCTCGTCGTAGGTATGCGTCGAACATTGTTCGGGGAAAAAGCGCCGGGAACTCTCCAAATTATGCCCGTAGCATTCCAGTCCAGCGGCCTTCAAGCGATTCGCCACGTTCGCACTCTTGATCAATCCCAGCGAAGCGTCCGGACGAACCGCCCCCTGCCGGCGCAGATCCTCGATGCGGGCGCAGACTTCGTCGAGCATCGG
>VHDF01000045.1 GCA_016871495.1 Verrucomicrobiota bacterium
ATCCGCAAAATCACCTCCTCCGATCCCGACGAAATAATGCCCCCCCCGACCCAGCCCAAGCGGTTGGAAGCCGCTTCGAGAGACTTGCTCGCGCGCTGGATCTCGGAAGGAGCGCCCTGGGGACAGCATTGGGCCTTCGCCTCCCCTCGCTCTTCACAAGTTCCCTCCGGCGAGCGCCACCCCGTCGATGCCTTCGTCCGCTCGCGCCTCGCCCAACTCGGTTGGAAACCCTCCCCGCAAGCTCTTGCGCACACCTTGATCCGTCGCCTCAGCTTCGACCTCACGGGACTCCCGCCCGGGCCGGCGGAAGTCGAGGATTTTGTCCAGGATTCATCGGAGGGCGCCTACAATCGACTCGTCGATCGCTTGCTCCAATCTCCCCACTTCGGTGAACGCTGGGCCCGGCACTGGCTCGACCTGGCCCGTTATGCCGACAGCGACGGATACGAAAAGGACCAGCCCCGGCCGAACGCTTACTTCTTTCGTGACTGGGTCATCCGCTCAATCAACCGCGACCAACCGTTCGACCAATTCACGGTCGAGCAACTCGCCGGGGATCTGTTGGACCACGCGACTGACGAACAAAAAATTGCCACCGGCTTTCACCGCCAAACGCTGACCAATAAAGAAGGCGGAGTGGATCAAGAGGAATTCCGAAGCAAAGCGGTGGTGGACCGCACCCACACCACGGGCGCCGTCTGGATGGGCCTCACCATGGGCTGCGCCGAATGCCACCACCACAAATACGATCCCATCAGCCAGAGCGAATTCTACCAGTTTTACAGCTTCTTCAATCACGCCAGCGAAAAAGACCTTCCGCAGCCCACTCCAGCCGAAATCCACTCCCACCAGCTCGCCCTGCGGGAATGGCAGGTGAAAGGGGACCGCCTGGAAGCCCAACTCTCCTCCGCCAACACCTCGAATACGAAGCCCCCGGCCCATCTGCAGTCTGAATTGGAAAAATGGCGCAAAGCGAAACCGGCGTTCAAACCTGCCGCGGCCCCGGTCTTCGCGGCCGAACATCGCCCCACCCATGTCCATGTTCGCGGCGATTTCCTCCGCCGCGGCGAAGCCGTCAGCCCCGGGGTGCCCGCTTTCCTGCCCCCGCTGGCCACGCGAGGAGCGCTCCCCGATCGTCTCGATCTTGCTCGCTGGTTGGTCTCTCCCGCGCACCCGCTCACCGCCCGCGTCACCGTGAATCAGATCTGGCGCCAGTTGTTCGGACGCGGGCTTGTCGCCACCGAAAATGATTTCGGACTTCGTGGAGATCCCCCTTCCCATCCCGAATTGCTGGATTGGCTCGCGCTCTACTTCCAGCATTCCGGCTGGTCCCGCAAAAAACTCATCCGCCTCCTGGTGACGAGCGAAACCTACCGCCAATCCAGCGCGTGGCGCGCGGACCTCCAGGAGCAAGATCCGCTCAATCTGTCGCTGGCCCGCCAGGCTCGTTTCCGCCCCGAAGCCGAAGTGGTGAGAGACGCCGCGCTTCAACTCGGCGGCACGCTGAATCCTCGAATCGGTGGACCCAGCTTCAAACCTTCCCTCCCTCCCGACCTGGCCGCCCTCAGTTACGCCAGTGGACTGAAATGGTCCGAATCCCCGGAGTCCGAACGGGCTCGCCGCAGCCTTTACATTCATTTTCAACGCACCGTGCCGCTCCCCATGCTCATGACCTTCGATGCGCCCGAGTCGAATGTCACCTGCACGCGTCGCGAACGATCCAGCACCCCGCTGCAGGCCCTCACCTTGCTCAATAATGAATCTTTCGTGGCCTCGGCCCGCGCCTTCGGTCTGAGGTTGGGACGCGCCAGATCGGATCCTGAGGCTCGTCTGAAGCTCGGTTTCAAATGGGCCACCGGACGACTCCCGGATCCGTCCGAGTTTTCGGTCCTCCGCGAATTCTGGAGCCGGCAAACCGATCTGTTCCGCCGCGATCTGCAGAGCGCGAGGCTTGCCGCCCCGCCGGACACTTCCAGCATGGACATCTCCACCGAGGAGCTCGCTTCGCTCACCGCCTTGGGGCGTCTCTTGCTCAATCTCGACGAAACCCTGATGCGCGAATGAATCGCCCGGCCCTTCACCGCGAAGAACTCGACGAAGCGATCCGGCTCACCCGGCGCGACTTCCTCGCCACCTCCGCCAGCGGACTCGGCACCTTGTCCCTCGCCTCCCTCCTGGCCCGGGATGGACTGCTCCATCGCGTCGAAGCCGGGACCGGCCCGATGTCGGTTCGCTCACCTCACTTCGCACCGAAAGCGAAAGCCTGCATCTGCTTCTACATGGAGGGGGCTCCATCTCAAATGGATCTTTTCGATCCGAAGCCCAAGCTCAAGGAACTCGACGGACAGAAACTTCCGGAATCTCTCACGCGCAATGTCCGCTTCGCCTTCATTCAGAAGGAAGCCGCCACCGTCATGGCCTCCCATCGCAAGTTCTCGAAGCACGGCCAATGCGGGATGGATTTCAGCGATCTTTTGCCCCACCTCGCCCGGCATGCCGACGACCTCTGCATGATTCGGTCCATGCACACCGAGCAGTTCAATCATCACCCCGGACAAATCATGATGAACTGCGGGTCTCCGCTCATGGGCCGGCCGAGTCTCGGCTCATGGCTGACCTACGGACTGGGCAGTCCGAGCGACGACCTTCCGGGCTACGTGGTTTTGTCTGCCGGACGGGGCGCCAGCGCGGGGGCGCAGAATTGGTCAAGTGGATTCCTGCCCTCCAACTACGCAGGTGTGTTGTTCCGTTCCCAGGGGGAACCCGTGACGGATCTTGCCAATCCTCCGGGATTCAACCGTGAAATGCAGCATCTCGGTCTCGACGCCCTGCGCGATCTCAACCGGCTGCGGCAAAAGAGTGTGGGTGATCCTGAATTATCGAGCCGCATCGCCAACTACGAACTGGCTTTCCGCATGCAATCCGCGGCCCCCGAACTGGTGGACCTCGGGCGAGAACCGGAATCCATTCGGTCGCTCTACGGGCTTGATCGTCCCGATCCTCCGATCAAGGCCGATCGAGCCGGTGGACCGGGCCAGTACCGCAACTTCGCGCGGGCCTGTTTGCTTTCGAGGCGGCTCATTGAGCGCGGGGTGCGCTTTGTGAATGTGATTCACGCTTCCTGGGATCATCACAGCAATCTGGACGCGGAATTGACGTTTAATTCGGGCATGGCGGATCAGCCCATTGCGGCGTTGCTGGAGGATCTCAAGCAACGCGGGTTGTTCGATTCGACGCTCGTTTTGTGGCTGAGCGAATTTGGGCGCACGCCCTTGGGGGAGAACCGTGTGGGATACAAGACCGTGACGGGACGCGATCATCATCCCTTTGCCTTCACGTTGTGGGCGGCGGGAGGAGGCATTCGGGGTGGCGCCATCCTTGGCGAGACCGACGACATCGGGTGGAACATCGTGCGGGACCCGGTGCATGTTCATGACTTGCACGCCAGCGTGTTGAAGCTTTTCGGATTCGATCACGAACGATTGACCTTCCGTTTTCAGGGCCGTGATTTCCGACTCACCGACGTGCAAGGGCGAGTGGTGCATGCGATGCTGGCCTGAGGTCGGGCTGACCGCGAGGGATTGGACGAGTTGCCGGTCGGGACGCGATGGAGATACAGGGCGGTGCACCCGGAGTTTTTCGGTGACCGGGTTGTCTTGGTAACGCAGACAGCCCTGTCTGCTGTTTCGCAGGCTGCCCAGCCTGTGGGGCGACGAGGGGACTAGCGCGGATATTTCATACTGAGCTTGAATCCGCGACAGTACGCCGCGTGAAGGCACGCGGCCTACAATGGCGCCTGCCACCGTGTTTGTAGGCCCGGTGTCCTCACCGGGCGTCCCGTTGCATGAAATATGCGGGCTAGGCGCGTGGAGAGCATGGAAATGCCTCGTTCTTCACCCGCCGGACCGACGGACCGACAGGCCGACGGCGATACGGCAGGCTGGGCAGCCTGCGCCACACGAGAGAGAACGGCTGATACGGTTTCCAAAGTCATTCATCCGCGGGCGAGGAGAGCCAGGAACAGCACCCCGCAGCCGGCGGTGAATAACTTTGCCGCGCCGAAAAGGGTTCTGATGAAAAAGTCTTGCCCCCGAGCTACGTTGCCTCCGGTCGCATCGCATCCGGGATGCACGGGATGCACGGGATGCAGAAAGGGTTGGGGACAAGGGCTTGACGTCGGGCCGGGACCGCTGTGAAGCTTGGCGTGTGGTTGGCGGGGTAGCCAAGTGGTAAGGCACGGCTCTGCAAAAGCTGCATTCGTCGGTTCGATTCCGACCCTCGCCTCCAATCCTCACTTTATCCCGTAAAACCAATGGTTTTTAGCGTTTTCAGTCTTTCGGAAACGCCCTACTGCTAACGCTTACTGCTAACAGATTCGCCGATGTTCTCCTTTGTCCGCCGATGTTTCAACGTGTTGGAAACCAACAGAATGTCGATTGACGAAGGGGGAAGAGAGAATTCAGGGTTCGGTCCCTTCTCACCCGATCAATCCTTGATTACCAACTACTTGCGCGACAATTCACGCTTCAGAAGCAGCAACTGCACGCACTTTCGCAAATAAATCCGCGCTTTTCAGTAACGCTTGGGGAAGTGCTCTGATGTAAACTCCAGGCGAAGTCTTCCCGGTTCTCCTTCAGAACCTGATTACTTGGTTGCCGCACCTCGCTCCTTCGGTTTGGCCTTCAGGGTCTTCTTTTCAGGTATGGAAAGAATCGCTGTCTTTGCCCGTCCAATGCCCAACTCTTTGCACTTCTGTTTCGAAGCGATTCTGAATGCCAGGATCCATACTCGAAGTGGCGGTCTCCCGAAAGCACCCGGTGCCCGCGCAAGAACCGATTGAGTTCCTCCACCCCGACCGCATCACCGGCCGCCACCCTGAAGATCTGAATTTGCATAGTTTGCCCGCTCCGCTCTCGCCGCCTCCGGCGCTGCCTTGAGCTCACCGAACTGAACTGAGGGCGGGACGGAAGCCTAGGTCGTTGTCCCGGTCGGCCGAGCGCGCGTTCCTGGCGCCGGCGCGCCAACTGCCCCCGCGGCCCACGCGGTTGGAGCCCGAACTGGGACCTGTCGGGTCCGTTACGCTCCTGGTCGGGTAGTCGCCATACCAGTCCGAACACCACTCCCAGACATTGCCAATCATGTCGTGCAACCCCCATGCGTTCGGGGCCTTCTGCTTCACGGGTCGCGTCTGATTTCCAGAGTTGCCATCATACCACGCGATCGCGTTCAACTCCCCATGCCGCGCTCCCGTTGTCCCAGCCCGCGCCGCATACTCCCACTCCGCCTCCGTCGGCAACCGCCACTCCCACCCCTCCGGCAAGATCCTTTCAGCCCGTTGCTTCGTCGTCAGCTCCCGGCAGTACTCCACCGCTTCACTCCAACTCACCTGCTCCACGGGTCGATCGACACCTTTGAAATTCGACGGGTTGCCTCCCATCACGGCCTCCCACTGCCCTTGCGTACATTCCGTCTCCGCCAGGAAGAAACCACGGGTCAATACCACCTCGTGCTCCTCCTCACTTGGATATCGATCTGCTTCGCTCGATGGGCTACCCATCGTAAATCGGCCACTAGGGACCCATCGCACCGCTAATCCTAAAACTGACCGTTCGCCTGCTTCTGCCCGAAAGGCTCCCCCACTCCCCATCCGGGCTCTCACCGCCTCGGCCTTAGCTTTCGCCCATGTGGCCCAAAGCTGAAATAAGAATCCGAGAACAATCAATCCCAGCGCAAGCCTCGACATGCAGAGGTATCTCGCTCGGGTCTTCCGAACGCGCTCATTGTGCTGGGCGACTGTGCGACCGTCCGACAGCGGTGTGCCGTCCTCCAGACCTGGAGCGGCCCCCTCCTCGTGTGTGGGCTGCGGAAACCCATAGAAGAACACCTGTATCACGCCTACGATGTTCAGAACTAGACCGATGGTGTTGAGCGTTTGTGTGGTCATATCGTGGAGAGTCCCCAAGCTCATCGCCTGGTGAGGCGTCTAGTGTGCTGCGACCAGAAGGGCAAGTGTCACCGAATGAGTGAAGCAAGCAAATTGCCTGTGCCAACCTCGTGACCGACAGAGTTGTAGGTCTTGTTGCTGCTGGGTCGGTATTCTCCAACTTTGTGTCCGACTGCGTTGTAGGCAATCTGAACTCCGTTTGATTCAGTTCGGATGGAGCCAATCTTGTGGCCGACATTATTCTTGAGGATTTGTTCTGACATGCGGTTTTGATGTTGTTTGTTTTTGCTGCGTGCGTCGAGCGGCCTAACGACCCAAGCTCAGCGACCCGGCCCGCGGGACGCGTGGATTGCAACCGGGACGCGATGGCCGGGTTCGCTGCAGCGCATGGTTAGGCATCATTTCAGATACCGGACAACGGCCACTTGCTTCTGTGCAAGAGTGTGAACTGTTGTGTGGGCGTTGCCTTGGTATGTCGTGTATGGGCCACGGGTAGTCGCGTAGCCGCTGCCGGACGTGTGAGCGCCTGCAATCTGGCTCGCAGAGGAAATGAAAATGATGGCGTCTCCGCCTCACTTCTTCGCCTCTGCTACAATCGCGGACTCCGAGATTGAATTGTTCATGGAGCGCGCAAGCAGGTTGGCGTTGTTCTGAATCATCTCCTGCTGGATGAATCCGATAATCTCGAACTTGCGGTCTGGCTCGCCGATGTCCCAGATGTCTATGCCTTTGACGTTGCGGACGCTGCCGCCTTTGCCTTCGACTACGCCCTGTCCGGGAAACTCAACGAAGCGAGTTGAGGTGCAGCCGACGAGTAGCGTGATGGCTAACGCGAGGAGTGCTTTGGTTTTCATGGTCTTGTTGGGTTTGTGCTCGTGTGCGCTGATGATGCCTAACAGTTATGTGAGCCGCTAAAAGGCGGTACTATTGGATATTGGAGGGGGGTCAGATGTTGGATTCTTCTTGCCCATTGCATGATTGATATACAAGCATTTACACATGCTTTTGCCATGGAAAAAGCAGAAAACAGACACCGCTCGTCCACGAGTCCCACCCAGTGGATCCCTTTTTCTTCCAAACCCCAAGCTCCGGCTGCGCGAACAACTGCGTGAAGTCATGCGATTCCATCACTACGCGATTCGCACCGAAGCGACCTACTGGTTCTGGATTCGCCGGTTCATCTTCTTCCATAACAAGCGGCATCCCAAGGAGATGGGGCCCGCCGAGGTGCATTCGTTTCTCACTCATTTGGCCGCCCGCGAGAACGTCGCCGCTTCCACTCAGAACCAGGCTCTCAATGCGCTGGTCTTTCTCTACGGGCACGTCCTGCTGAAGCCATTGGGCTTGCTGGATGAAATCCCCCGCCCCCAGCGTCCGGTCAAACTCCCCGTCGTCCTTACGGCGGAGGAGGTTAAGCGGGTGCTGGCCGTGGTCACGGAGAAACTCGCCCTGCCGCTGCGCCTGCTCTACGGCACCGGAATGCGGGTCATGGAAGGGGTGCGACTGCGCGTGAAGGATGTTGATTTCGGGGCGGGCCAGATCGTGGTCCGTGATGGCAAAGGCTTCCGTCGCCAACATCCGTTCCTGGAAACATTCGGGCTTCAGCGTGGACCAGAGCGTGCGCTTGGAGGCGGGCGACCGCGCGGGAATCCAGCGCCTCATCCAGTATTTCTTGCGCTGTCCCTTTTCGCAGGCGCGCATGATTGAGGTGACCGAGGCGGGCAAGGTGCTCTACAAGACCGGGGACAATCGGTTGGGGCGATTCCCCGAAGCCGCCAGCGACAAAACGCGTCGGCGTCGTGCCAACTGACCCCCGTGACGGCATCGCTCCCCGCTCCGCTGCCGGCCTGGCGGCCATGCTCGGGCCGGAACTAACGGAACTGTGGAAGCGTCACCTCGGTTTCACCGAGCAGGAAGGCCCGCCGGATCGTGACCTCGCGCACCGGCTGTTCATCCCAATGGCCGTCTGAAGAGCCCATTTGAAAGTGCCCTGGCTCGATGCGGACGAACGTCATGCCCAGCGAGTTCGTGAAGTCGGACGCGTGTGATTCGAGCGCGGCCGTGGCCAACGCCAGGGCGCAGAGAGCGCCGACGGCAGAGGCGCCGGCACTCGGTCGGCGCTTCAGGGGCTCGACATGTCTGGCCCTGCGCATTCTGTTGCTGCGACATGTCTTGGTGGGACTCAATTCCGCGCTTCGTTGCCCACCGGAGCGATGATTCTCTGCTTAGCGCTTTTCGCTCGTGCGTTCCTGCACCCATCGAATGTCACGCGGATCGGCGGTAGCATTGAATCCCACCCGGTCCCAGTTGATGAAGCGCACCGGCACGGCCGTTCGCGGGGCCACCCAACGCTTGATCTCCGAGTGGCCATCGGCGAAGGCGAATCCACACGCGCGATTGTGGTAACTGGCGGGCATGTCGACCCAGACAGGATTAACCATTTCCGTGTACATGGCGCCGTCGTTGATGGTGTCGGGGTGTTCGTCCACAAACACCCAGCCTTGAGAGGTCGAGAGCCGCTGGTAATCACCCAGCTTTTTGTAGACTTTCCCTCTCCAACTGTCGGCGCCCCACTCCTTCGCGCCCTTGGGCGAACCATCGCCCACGAAAAAGTTCATGGAATAACTGCGGACACGTTCGGTCCAGCCCAGCTTCCGCTGCGCGTCCGACACGAATTTGTCCGCCGGACATTTGTAGATGTTCTTTGTCACACCGACGTACTCCGCCAGTTTGGAGAATCTCGGCTCAAGGACATAGGCCACGTTGGTGTTGTCCTTGGCCGTGGTCCAGGTCAGGAACCCCGTGATCCAACTCCCTTCAACGCTGCCCGGGCCGCCCAGGTTCATGTTTTCGACCAAAGCATCGTTGTTGTCATGGGCATACATGACCCACCCGAGCGCCAGTTGTTTGGTGTTGCTCAGGCATGCAGTGCCCTGAGCCTTGGTCTTGGCCTTGGACAACGCCGGCAATAACATTCCGGCCAGGATCGCAATGATGGCGATGACAACCAGGAGTTCGATAAGCGTAAACCCGGCGGGACGGGAGGAAGACGGCACAGCGCGCGATGCAGCGGGTAGGGTCATGCTCTTTTTCTATGGCGGCACGGGAGAATTGGCAATGCATCGTTTCCGGCACGTGAGTCCCGCGGTGTATCCAGAGGTTGTCGGTAGGGCGGGCCTGTCCCAGCGCGCCGCCCACGGGATGCAAAACATCATGCTCCGGCGGCGCGCCGGGACGGACGCGCCCTACCTGCATCACCGGCAACATCGGGATGCACGGTCCTCCGAACCACGGACGCGTCTGCTGGGCTCTTGCGGGAATTCGGAAGCGGTGTGCGGGAGCCGTGGTGTTGGGGCGTGGGTGCGCCATGGCCGGAGACCCATCGCCTCGCCACCGTGCACTACCACGCGAGTTTGACCGAGTTGGTGCGGCGGAACTCGCGGTGCCAGGCGAGGTCCCACAAGGTTTCGAGCTTGGTCGCCCGCGTCGAGCCGTCCACAAAGGCTGCGTTGACGGTGCGTCCGTGGCGCGGCATCACGAACCGGCCCATGTCCCAATCCCAAGGCGGATTTGCCTGCTTATTCCAATCAGCGCGGGGCGGAGGTTTGCCACCGTTGCCGGCGGACTGAAGATCGAAGGGATTGCCGCCATACCAGGCGCAGTCGGCGAAAACCGGCGTGATGGAAGTTTCAAGGACGGCGGCCACTGCGGACCAATGCCACCGGGGCCGTTCCCGCCATCCATTGGCAAAACTCGGGGGGAGCGAGTTAATCCAGTGATTGATCCCATAACTGCCAAAGTCGCCTTTGCGAAAGTAGTAATGGCCGGTCCAATTCTCGAACGTGCTGCCATAATCGCCTTTGGCGGGCTTGGTCGCCGAAGGACAAAGGCGGAACTGAGCGATGTCGCTGTAAAGATCTTTGAGTTGAAGCATCCACGTGCCTTCTTTAGCCGGGCCGTAATCGGCCATGAACCGCTCCTGGTTGTCCGTGGTGTACATGCCGGTTATGAGCGACCACTGGCGCAAGTTGGAAACGCACTTGGTTGCCTGAGCCTTGCCTTTGGCTTTCGAGAGCGCGGGCAGGAGCATCCCGGCCAGAATGGCGATGATCGCGATAACCACCAAGAGCTCGATGAGCGTGAAGGCGCCCTCTCGTGAAGCAGTCCGCCGTGGGTCTGAAGCCAAGGGTGAGTTCATTTTGGGGTTGTAAGCGCAAGCGGGACGATTGGCAAGGTCTCGTTTCTGGCGCGATCGACCTGCGGTGCCTCCCGAAGTCGGTGACCGGGTTGTAGTAGTAACGCAGACAGCCCTGTCTGCTGTTTCGCAGGCTGCCCAGCCTGCGGGGCGACGAAGGGAACCAGGCGCGTGGAGAGCATGGAAGCGCCTCGTTCTTCACCCGCCGGGCCGACTGGCAGTCGGCGATACGGCAGGCTGGGCAGCCTGCGCCACACTCTAGACAACTTCGGGATGCTCGGATCGACGCGTCCCGGTCCCGCCCGACCCGGTGCGCACGGTCCTCCGCAGCCACGATGATTATCGGGACGGGGAGACCCTCCCCTGCTCCGCCAGGAATCGGATCAAATCGTGCAATTCATCGCGAGACAAACCCGCGGTGAGCCCTTCCGGCATCAGGCTGCCGACGTCTCTCATATGCTCCACGTCGGCTTTGGCGATGCGGTGAACTTGATTTGCGGAGGGGTCGCGCAGTTGCCATTCGTCCGGAGTTTCGCGGATTTTGTAGCCCGTGAATTCGTCGCCCGCTTTCGTTGTAATGGACGTGGCCATGTAACCCTCTCGGATCTGGCGGCTGGGCCAGAGGAGGGATTCGATCAAGAGCTCGGGACTCCGACCAGCGCCGACCAGAGTAAGATCGGGTCCCGCTTCCCCGCCCTGTCCATCGAGTTTGTGACAGGCGCTACAACTGGTAAGATTCGACAAGAAGATCGTTCGTCCCCGCCGCACATCCCCGTTCTTCATGGCTGCTTCCGCGAGCGATTTCACCAGAACAGGGTCGTACGTCGACGGTTGATGGTCAATCCCCATGGCCTGGTGCAGCACGTTCATCAGGGCAGCGTCGCCTCGCCCGCTGTTGTTCAAAGCTTGCCGGGTTCGACGGGCGGCATCCGCGGCAGGCGCCTTCGCTTGCCAGGCCTGCGTGAGCACCGTTGCGCCGTCCTTGCGGTTTAGAATCGGCGCGAGCAGTTGATTAACGTCCGCCTCTGCGGTCACGCCGCCGAGAACCTCAGTCACCGTGCGCGCGGCGGCGACCAAATCGACGGTGGCCAGGGCGGCAATGGCTGCTGTTCGCACGGGGAGCGGAGCGGCGGCGGACACAGCCAGGGGCTGAGCCCATCGGATAGTTTCCTGGCCCAAGAGTGCGGGTGTCGCACCGAGCGCGGCGACCAGAACCGTTGCGTCGTTGTCCCTTCGCGCCAGTTCAGCCCGGACGGCGTCCGCAGCTTCAGCGACGCCCCAAGCGCCGGCCAGCGCCAGGCCGTGGGCGCGCAAGGGGAGACCGGGTTCGGCGATGAGCCGGCGAACCGGCACGGTGAGATCGCCGGTGGGCTTGCGATGGTGCACGGCCGCCGCGGTGAATAATTCCTGAAGAACGGCTGGGCTGTGCGGCGCGGCGTCGAGCGCGTAGCGCAAATCCGGGCCGGACCCCACGGCGGCCAGGAGCGCAAGGATGCGTTCCCGCAGCGCCGCATCGAGGCCGGGCCTCTCGGCGAGCTGCCGCAGCCATCCGGCGGTTTCTTTGGTTCGCTCGGATTCGAGGACGAATCGGAGATGCTCCGGCTTGTCGGCGAGCGAGAGCGTGCCTTGGGCCAGGGCGGGATACCAAAGCGGTCCGAGCGCATGGACGGCCTGGGCGAGCGCATAATCGATGAAACGATCGCGCGGCTGATCCAGCGCTTGCGTGGCGACCGCCACGGCTTCGGCGGACGGAATGTAACTGCAAGCCACAATCGCTTCCAAGCGGACTCGCGGATGCGGATCTTGGATCTGCCTCCGGAGCATCGCCAAAGGATCGGGCAAGCGCGTTCCCCAGTTTCCGATCACTCGCGTCCCGTAGGCGCGCGCCCGAAAATCTTTCGCGTGCAAGAGTCGATCCAGCCAGAGTGGACGGAGGGTTTCGTGGCCTTCGCAGAGGCCGATGGCCTGGACGAGAAGCTGTTCAAACTGAGGATCGTCGGGGGCCAGAGCGGCCACCCACGCATCGAGCGCGGCCATGACGGCCGGAGTCGGCTGGCCAAACAGGATGGTCTTGGCGTTGTGCCGCGTCAAACGCTCGGGAGAGCGGAGCAATTCCAAGAGCTCGGCGGTCGTTCGGCCCTCGAAGCGAGGCGCCGTGACCACCGGCCGGTCCTTCGCGTGGATCCGCCAAATGCGGCCGCGAGTCTTGTCGCGGGTGGGGTCACGATAGCTCGCCTGATAGTGGCCGATGACCGGATTGTACCAATCGCACACGTATATCGCCCCGTCAGGACCGATCCGAACGTTGATCGGCCGAAACTCCCGGCGGGACGACGTCAGCAAATCGGGCAAAACCGCGCCGGTAAAGCCGGCGCCTTCGTCCTCAAGCCGATGCAGTTGCACGCTATTGCCCATGAAGCCGCCCCAGACCACGCAGCCCTGCCATTCCTCCGGCAAGTGCTTCGTGCCGATGATTTCGACGCCGGTATTGCGCCGGTCCGGAACGGCCATCGCCCAGTAACGCAAGGGTCGCAAGGTGGGAATGGCCCCGGCCGAAGTGTAAAAGCCTCCGCTGTAGGCGCCGGAATTATGGAAGGTCTGCCCCCAGTCGTCGTGGGTCACACCCTGACAATTCAATCCGGCGGTCGAAAGATTGAAGAAGCCGTCGAGCCGCCCGGTGCGCGGGCGGTAGCGCCAAACGCCGGCTTTCTCCAAACGCGCAATGCCCCGGGGTGTTTCCACGCGTGAGTAAACGTGGTGCCCCTGGGTAAACCACAATTCCCCGCCGGGCCCACGCTCCAGGCCGTTGATCATCTGATGCGTGTCGCCCGTCCCAAAACCCGAAAGCACCACCGTGCGAACGTCCGCCTTGCCATCACCATCGGTGTCGCGCAGATGAACGAGCTCCGATCCCTCCGCCACATACACGCCCCCATCGCCAAACTCGAGGCCCATCGGGACCAGCAGATGCTCGGCAAAGCGGGTGAACCGGTCAGCCCGTCCATCCCCATCCGTGTCCGCGCACACCAGCAGATAATCGCCCGGCTTGGCGCCCGGCTCGATATGGGGATAGGTCGGTGTGCACAAAACCCAAAGGCGGCCGGCATCATCCCAGCGCATCTGCACTGGCTTGATCAACCCATCCGCTTCCGAGGCGAACAGGTTGACCGCGAACCCTTCCGCGACCGTGAACGATTGCCGTTGCGCTTCCGGTGAATGGTCCGTGGCCGAAGGCTCGGCGCTTCGGACGTCTGAGCGCTGGCTGGATACGGCCGGATTAGCCCTCACCGGAGCGAGCGAACGCCCCAAGCGAACAGCGTCGGCCAATTCATGAATCTGGGTTTCGGCCGCTGCCAGAATCGATTGGAACTCCTCCAACTCGATGCGCAAGGCCGGCCGGTCGCCACCCGGTTTCCCGAAGAGCTGCTCCGTGCGATCGCCATAGGCAAAGGACCAATTCATCGGGCGCCAATGATCAAACCACAGGCGGTTCTTTTCCCGAATCGCCTCACTCAAGGCGGGCGACGCGATCAAGGCCGGAGTGGCCACCCCGAGCGAGGTGGCAATGACCGCCGCAAGGGTGACGTGAGCTTCCGGCGTGAGATGCATCCCATTGACGGTCAGTTTCTCCTTCAGGCCCGCCAACGGCGTGAACAAATCCACGAAGACGAAACCCCGGCGATCCGCCAAGCGCCGGATCGCGTCGGTGTAGGCTCGCACCGTGTCATTCATCCCGGTGAGGTCCGGCATGTGGCTGGACGACGGGGGCTCGAACGGGTGCGGCGAAAGCAAGACGACCCGACGCGTGCGTTTCTCGAACTGATCCAAGAGCGCTTCATAAGCAGCGATGAAATCGTTCAGCTTGGAAGGGCCATCCATGGATTCGATTTGCCCAAATTGGGCGATGATGACGGTGGCGCGAGCGGCCACGAGTTGTTCGTTCCAGGTGCCGAAATTCAAATCCCGCCATTGCTCGTAAACGGTGTCCCCTTCCCAGGCCATGTTGCGAAACCTCGGCTGGACGCGGGCGAAGTGCGCGGCGAGCAATGTCTCCAGCGCGGGGGCGTGGCGCAGCCGGACGAGGTCCGTTTGCCCGGTGAAGACGACCACGTCGTTGGTGGCCAGATCGAATCGCCGTCCCGGGAACGGACCGGGTGGCGCGAGGGAGGCGTCCAGCGGACCCAGCCGGGTCGCGGCGGGGGTCGAGGGCAATTCGAGCAAGACGATGTCTTTATAGGCCACCGTGCCCTTCATCCCTCCGTGAATCTGCAGCGCGATCATGCCGCTGTTGGCGATGGAGCGGTCGGTCTCGGTGAATTCGATCGTCTGAACGCCGTTCAACCAAAGGAGAATGCGCTGATCGATCGCGCTGATCCGATATTCATGCCAGCCATCGGGCCCGACGGCACGCAAGGCCCGTTCCAGAGCGCTCTTGGTTGGCGTGGCCAGCATCCGGTTGCGCCGGCTTTCGTCATAGAGATGGCCGTCAACCCCCGTGCCGATGTCGGCCTGATAGCCGATGACTTCGTGGTGGTTGGGAATGCGTTGACTGCGGAATTGCACGCCCGCATTCAGCGCCGCGCTCCCTTCAATCTTGAACTTCAAGCGAAGCTCGAAATTGACGAACTCGCGCGTGGTGGCGAGGAACTCGTTGCGGGGCACGGCGCGATCAGGCGAGCCGGCGGTGATCGTGCCCGCCTCGATGCGCCACGTGCCGTTCGTATCACCTTCCCAGCCCGTGAAGGTTCGTCCATCGAACAGGGCGACACCGGATTGAGCCCAACACGCCGCGGAGGGCGCGAGCACGAGAAGGATAACGCCTGCGACCATCGCGAGGGCGAGTTTGCCAAACCGGACAGGCTGGGATTCCGCGAGTTGGTGCATGCGGTTTTTCTAAGCCAGCACTGGAGGCTTGGCAACGCCTCCTTTCGGCCGTCCGTGCCTCACCGTGTATCCCGATGTTGTTGGTAGGGCGGGCCTGTCCCAGCCCGCCGCCCACGGGATGCAAAACATCATGCTCTGGCGGCGCGCCGGGACGGACGCGCCCTACCTGCATCACCGGCAACATCGGGATGCACCGCCTGCCTCACGGCGCTTCCGCTCGCGCCAATCTGCCGCGACGATCTCCTCCCGCTCCGTGGCGGATCGTGAAGCTCGCTCGCAAGATGGAAGCCTCGCTCGAAGATCATGCTTTTCTGAGGTGAAGGACCGACATGACCTTGTGGCCTATTCTCGGTGAGGCTACCCGAATGCGGCTGGGTCGGGATTAAAATTTGTCTTTCCGCAACACGCGTACGTCGGACTCGAAGGCCACCATGGCGTAACGCGGAAAAAAGTCCTGCCCGAGCTTCTGCAGGAGATGGTCAGCGGTCTCGGGCCGAACAATGACTTCAATCTGGATGTTGGCGAACTCCGGGATGTCGCCCGGGCGTTGGCCGCGTGAGCCGTCCCCTTCGACAGGGAACAGGGTGTGGCCGTGCGCGCCGACTTCGTGGAGCAACTTGGTCACGGCGTCCTTTGCGTAGGCTTCGCAGACGATCGTGACGAGTTTCATCGGGTGCAGGTTCATGGCTTCAAGAGTAGAGTCGGCGGGCGATTTCCAGGTAAAGTGGAATGCCCAAGGTGATGTTGAACGGGAACGTAATGGCGAGCGAAGACGTGAGGTAAAGCGTCGGGTTCGCGTCGGGCAAGGACATTCGGATGGCGGCCGGAGCGGCGATGTAGCTTGCACTCGCGGACAGAGCACCCAGCAAGGTCGCCCCGCCGAGTTCGAGACCGGTAACCTTGCCGAGGTAGACTCCGAGTGCGCCGTTGACCAGGGGCACGATGATTCCGAAGCCGAGAAGAAAAGGGCCGACTCTTTTCAAATCGCCGAGCCGCCGGCCGGCCACCAAGCCCATTTCCAAGAGGAACAAGGTCAACACTCCCTGAAACGGGGTGACGAAGAACGGTTCGACTTTCCGCATCCCGGCCTCCCCGCAGAGAGCCCCGACGACCAGCGCGCCCACCAGCAGAAAAATACTGCGGCCGAAGAGCGCCTCGTGCATGGCGGTCTTGAGAGATGCCCCGGAGTCCGCGCCGGCTTGCTTGGTCGCGAGTTTTCCCAGCACCACGCCCACCAGGATGGCGGGCGACTCCATCACGGCGAGAAAAGCCGTGGCGTAACTCTCGAACGGCTGGTCAATGGCTGTGAGATAGTTCGTCGCGGCGTCGAACGGCTGGTCAATGGCTGTGAGATAGTTCGTCGCGGCGATGAAGGTCACCGCACTCACGGAGCCGTAGTGGGCGGCGATGGCCGCGGCATCCACGGCGGAAAGCTTTCCCCCAAAACGCAACAGCGGATAGGTCCACAGCGGAATCAAGGCGCCGAGCCCCATCGTGGCCAGGGCGGGCAACCAGACCTTGGCGATGCCGGCCTCGGCGATGGCGACGCCACCCTTGAACCCGATGGCGACGAGGAGATAAATCGTCAGGCCGATGTAGAGAGGTTCGGGAAATTTCAGGTCGCTCTTCGTGAGCGCGGCGATCAGGCCGAGCGCGAAGAACAATACGGCGGGGGACAGCAGGTTGGCGCGGATCGCGTCGAGGATTTCCATGGTCAGCGCGGCCCTGCAATTCCGGACACGGTTTGTCGCTTTTGGTTTTTCGAGCGCGATTCGGTGGCCAGGCGCGTCTGGAAGCGCACCCCCTGCTTCCGCAACGCATCGTCATGCGCGCCCAGGCTTCTCACCGCCAGCAGGCCGGTATCGTGGCCGCCGCCGCCGGCCATCGTCGCGACACGAATGGCCCCGGTGCCGCCGATGCCGAACTCCTTGCAGGACTCGGCGGCACGCGATGCGGGCTCCGCCATGGTTCCGGGATTGTAGGTTTCGTTCATTCTATTTCGAGTCCTGCGCGAGGAGGGAAGGGTTCATCGATTTCCTTGCGGGGCTGTCCAGTCGCCCTCTTTCGCCGGGAAATACTTTTCCAAGGTCGAGCGTCCCGGAGGTCTTGTCAGGAGGGATACCAAGATCATCACCAGCGCCGAGCCGATCACCATGGGCATCACCGGGAGATAGCCGTAGACCAGGACGTTGCCGGAGCTGCGCAGAAAGAGGTCGCCCAGGGGCGGGAGGATTTGCACGAGGGGTTGTCCGGGTTTCGGCGCGATGCCGGCCGACATGTCGTAGAGATACCAGGAACCGGCCATGGTGGCCGCCACCCACAGCGCGGAGGCCAACGCCCCCCATTTGGTGCTGCGCTTCCAGAAGAGCGCTGCCAGCATGATGGGCGCGAGCGACGCAAACCCGGAGAAGGCAAAGCGGATGGCGAGTTCAAAAATGCCCGCCTTGTCTTCGAGGGCCAGCGTGATGAAGTAGGCGACAACGGTGATGGCAACGACAAAGATGCGGCCCGTCCAGACCACGGTCGCGTCGCTGAAGCGTTTCGCGCCGGCGTAGTACGACACGATGTCCTTGGTGAACATGGTGCCGAGCGCGAGAATCTGGGAATCGGTCGCCATCACGCAGGCCATGATGGCCGCGCCGAGGAAGCCCGCGACGATCGCCCCCGTATTCGCGGTGAGCAGGCGGAGAATGACATCATCCGACTCGCCGGGCTTGAGGCCGGGGAATTGATCGGCCGCGACGAGCCCGAGGAACACGCTGGGCAGCCAGATGGCCGCGATGCAGAGCGGATAGAAGATGACCGTCTTCTTGAACGCCGTCACCTTCTCGGAAGTCATGCACATGATGGCGATGTGCGGAAACATGATCGCCGAGAGCGGAATGAAGGTGTAGCTGAAGAATTCCTGCGGGGAGATCCGAGCGCGGGTGAGCAGGCCCTCGGTCTTGGGATTGGCCGCGAGCCGTTCGACGATGTGATCGAAACCGCCTAGGTTCTTCGCGATGAGCACGAAGGCCAGCGTGCCGAAGGTCAGGAACATCACGGTTTGAAACGCGTTCACCCAGGCCGTGCCGCGCATGCCGCCGAAGAAGACGTAGCTCATCACCACGAGCGCAACCACGGCGCTGCCCAACTCGTAGCTGATCCAGTGCTTCGGTTCCAGCCCGGCCTGCCCGCTCCGCATCACCTCGACCATGACAGGATTGCCTGCGGCATCCTTCACCGTGGTCAAAGTCTCCAGAGTATGGCCGCCGCCCATCATCCCGATGATGATGTAGGGCACGAGCATCAAGGCGGTGAGCGTGAAGATGACCGTGCCGATGAAGGAGCACTCCCACCGGTCGCGGAAGAACTGCACCTGGGTCATGTGGCCGAAGCGTTTGCCCAGAGCCCAGAGCCGCGTCCCGATGAAGAAGATGGTGAGCGGAATGACCAGCCCCGAGGCGGAGGCCATCAAACCGTAAACCCCGATGCCGCGTTGATAGGCCAGACCGGAGCTCCCGAGAATGGCGAAGGCCGTCATGTTCGTGCCGAAAAGCGAGAGCAGGAACACGTAGGGCCCGAGCGAGCGACTGGCGACGAAGTAATCCTCCCCGGTGGCCCTCCCCTTGCGGAAGGCGAAGATGCCGATGTAGAGGATGACGGCGAGGTAGGCGAAGACGACCAGTGCGGGTATAGAGGTTTGCCCTCCGGTTGACCATCCTCACGATACGGTTCGGTTTTTTCCAGATGCGCGGGCCAGGCAAACTTCACGAGAACCCACATCCATGCGGCTGCGGCCAGCGAGTAGGCGGCGTGATAGGCTAGGCCGATGGGCACGAAGCCGAAGAGCAGCGGCTCAACCCGGTTCCAGTTCCAGAAATCCTGGTGGAGCACGTAGACCGCAATGGTCAGCAAGGCAAGGAGGGTGAATTTCATCAGAAACGTCCCGCTAGTTGAAAAATCGCTGCCAGACTTCCGAGCCACCCAGGCAGAGCGCCGCGAAGAAGTCGAGGCAGAAGATGAATTGCGGGCAGCCAGCGATGAACAACGCGCCGGCGCTCTTGCCGGCTGAGAACACAATGTTGCGCCGCGCGCTGGAGACCTGGTTTCGCGCGCACAACATCAAGCCGAACGTCGTGGCGGAGTTCGAGGATCTCGCGCTGATGAAAGTGATGGCGGCGGAGGGTCGCGGCTTTATCGCTGTGCCGACCGTGGCGCTGAAGGAAGCCGTGTCCCGCTATCAATTCCGCAGCCTCGGGCAGGCGACGAGTTGCCGCGTGAGCTTCCACGCCCTCACCGCCGAACGCCGCATCGCGCATCCGGCCGTGTCGGTCATCACGCACCATCCGCTCACTTAGCGCCATCGCCAAAACGTTTTCGCAACACTCCGGAGCGAAACGCGAGCATGACGATGGGGCTCGGGGTCACGATCTGGAAATTGAGCCACGGCGGTGTAATGGCGTCGAGGTTCGCGGCATTGATGAAGAAGGAGCACAATTCCTCCGGCAGCAGCGGCGGCCACAGTTCGGATTGAAATTCATGGACGCGCATCTTTCCACCATCGCTTCACTTCCCCGCCTCCGTCCGCAGCATGACCTCGTTGCGGCGCAGAAATGCCGGCGTCCACGGCGGATCGAAATAGCCATACACCGGCGACGACAGCACGCCGAAGCGTTCCGCTTCCATCCACGCCTTTAACCGCGCCAGCGACTCCGCTTCCTGGTTCGCGTTGCGCGCGCCGCTGAAGCGCAACACCACGAACCGCCCCGCCGCCAGCTCGCTGACCCTCACCGCACCATCCGACGGCCTGGGAACTTCGCCCGCTTTCATCTTGGCCGGCATCACGAAGGCCATCGTCGTGTTCGTTTCGCTGCCCGACATGAACACCGGCGTGGTCATGGCGATCTTCTGCTTGCCCTCGTTGCCGCCGGTGATGAACCGGAACAACCGCATGAAACTTCCGTCGCTCCCGTCCCGATTGCCAGCGCCCATCGGTGTCTCCACCACCGTGAGCGCCGGGTAATCGCGCACCTGAAACCTCCCATCCGACCGCACGACTGTGTAAGTCGCGGACTCGTAACCCGCGCGCGTGGCCTGGCAACCCGCGAGCGCCAGGCCAATCACCACCACGAGAATCAACAGCGCAATCCACATCTTTTTCACCGCCAGAAACTAGCAAAGCCACCTCGGCAAGGCGACTGAAGAACGTCCGGCCCGGCTTTCGAAGAAGGTGGCGGGGCGCCAGCGCCTCCCCATCCGCCTTGAGCGAGCGTGGAGAAGTGCGAAGTTTCGCCAGTTCGACCATGAAAGATGCTCATGGATGGTGCGGACATCCTTCTGGAACAACTCCGCTATCAGCACCTGCGTGGTCCACACGTTTTCTTCCGCGAACCGGCACAGGATGCGTGCAGGGCCGTGCTCCGTCTGGTGTAGGACCGGTTTGCCGCCGGGTGATTGGTTGGCCGATGTCATGGTGAATCATTCTCTGCCATAGCCCCGCATGCGGGCTTGGATGTGCGTCTTCTCACCCTCTCCTCCATTCCGAGTGGAGGAGAGAGAGTGAAAACGCCGCGCGGTGCGCATGGCTGCACCTCAAAGTCCGTCACGGGCGCCGTTGTTGGCGTGGATGTGCTCACCGCTCGCGCGGCCGCGTCCTGCTCCCTCTCTTCGCGAGGAACGAGCGCCCTGCAGAGGTTCATCGGCCTGAGGCCCGAGTCTGCGCTGGTGCGTTTACCGCCGATCTCCACCGATATGCGGCGAGTGCGTTCAGTTCACGGACAAAAAGTTCATCGCCCGCCACGGCGAGATGCGCCCACGTTTCCTCGCTGGTTAACTTGCGCTGGTCGAGTTGGTCGTACTTGTCCTTGTTCGCGCGAAGGAGGAACAACTGTCCGCGCTGATCAAGGGCGAGGATGAGATTGCCTTGCGCGACGAGACTCCAATATTTGCCGAAGGATTTGTCGCTGGTCCAAAGCTCACGGCCGGTTTCGACTTCGATGGCCATCACGCGCTGGCTTTTGAGATGATTGTAGGCCACGCCGTCCCTGATGACGGGAGTGCTCATGTAGCCCTGAGCTTTGTGCTCCCATGCCTCGCTGACCGTGAATTTGCCTTCGGCCCGCGCGACTTTGAATCCAATCGTCTTGCCGCCATAAGTGCTGGTGAAGAGCATGTCCTTGTGGACAACGGGCGTGAGGATGTTCATGCCGCGAAACGCTTCGACGGGTTGTTCCCAGAGCACCCTGCCATCGACCGGATCGATGCCCGCAAGCTTCTCCCGTGTCTGCACGACGAGTTGCCTCAGGCCTCCAAGTTCCGCAAACACCGGCGACGAGAAGACGCTGCCCCACATGCCACCCTGATCTTTGAGCGTGCGCCAGACCAGTTCGCCACTGCGCCGATTCAGCTTCACCAAGCTGGCGCCGGCCTGCACATACACCGCGTCGCCGTCCACCAGCGGTGAGCAGACGAATCCGAAGTCAGGCAACGGCGCCTCCAACTTCTTCACGAAGTCAAACCGCCAGCGTTCCTTGCCGGTCTCTACGTCGAGGCAGACCAGCACCTCCCTCATCCCCGCCACGAACAGGCTTTCGCCATCGCAGGCGGGCGTGGCCCGAATCCAGTCGCCGTTGGACTTGGCAAAGAACGGCACAGTCATCGCACCCTCCCACGGCGCGCGCCAGAGTTGCTTCCCGGTCTTCCGGTCGTAAGCGGTGACAACCTCGAACTTCTTGTCCTTCGTCTCGGTGGTGAAGACCCGATCGCCCGAGACGATGGGACCGGAGTAACTCGGCCCCAGTTCCACGCGCCAGGCGAGCTGGAGGTGATTCGTGTCGAGCTTCTCCGGCCAAGCTGGTCCGTTGAACTGCCCGTCGCGATGAGGCCCGCGCCATTGGGGCCAGTTGGATTCAGCGGCGGCGGCAGTGGCAAGCGTAACCACGAGGAACAAAGAGAAGAGTTTCATGGGGTGCGAAAGGCTGTAGACTTGGGGGTTGAATGAAATGGAACGGAGGCTGAATGGACCAGCGCCGCGTCGATTGCCACTGAAAGTTTTTTGATCGCAGCCTCGTCAGCCAGGCCCGCGACACGCATTTTGATTTGCCCATCCCTCCCGATCACGAGCACGTTGGCCACGTTCTTCTCGTAGCGAAACGCGGCACAATGGGCGCCCGACCAGTCCATCATCACGGGATAAGTGCGCGTCTCCTGAAACTTCCTGCGCACCTTTCCGCGCAACAACCCCGGGACACCGCCCACATCGGCCAGGCCGCGCAATTCGATTCGTCCGGCGTAACGCGCCTTCAGCGCCGCCACCCAACCATCGATCTGCTCCGAACCTTTCTTGTCGGCGATGGTGAGGACGACAATGTTGGTGGAGGGAAAGTCAAGGCGTTGTGGGGCGTCGTATTGGTCGCGCAGTTCAAGCGAGACGGGAACATGAATCGGCCGTTTTGGTAACTCACCCGCGTTGCTCAGGCAACCGGCAACAAGTCCAATGAGCCAAACGAAGAGCAAGGATTTCATGCGGCTTTCGCAAGGTTCCGATGCGCAATCCGTCCGTAACGGCGTCCCTTCCACTCGGCTGGGCGTCCGAGAAGATGACGCACCAGCGCATGCCACTGAATCGCCAGCAGCGCCAGAACACCGAGCGGATGCAACAGCGCACTGCCGAGCGATTGCCGAAATAACGCGACTGCGACAAGGCGCGGCAGGAAGGCCAGCGCCGTCGCCACGACAGCCAAGGTCAGACCCAAGGTCGAGAGCAGCGGAGCGAAGGCGCAGAGGATCAGCGGCACTACCTGTCCACCGAGCAGCAGCGCCGTCATCGGCACGATGGTGCCGGGCGCGGCAAGGCCCTCGGTGGCATTCTTTCCCAATCCGCGCCAGGTATCAGCGTTGGTTTGATACATGCGGCATGTGGCGATGTCGGTAGCGTCGAAGAGGTCGGTGCGGAAGCCGGCCTGGCGAAAGACGCGCGGCAGCTTGATTCCGTCGTGAAGCGAATCGCGAAGTCTCGAATGTCCCCCGCACTTTTCATAGGCGTCTCGTCGCGCGATGAACAGCTGGCCGCATCCGGCGGACATGGAAGGCCAGCGCGTCCGCCGCATGGCATGCATCGGGAGGAAACCGAGCAGGACGAAGTGGATGAGAGGAAGCAGAAGTCGCTCGCTGAAGGTGCCGAGTTCCTGCCGCGGCACGCCACTGGCCAGGGCGATCCCGGAACGAGACATGAAGCCGCCCAACCTCGCCAGCGCATCGGGGGCCAGACGCACGTCGGCATCGATGAAGACAAGCAAGGGATGGCGCGCCAACCCGGCCAGCACATGGCAGGCGTGCTGTTTGCCGCACCAACCGGCGGGCAGTGGCGGGGCGGATTCAAGCCGCACCCGCGCGTCGCGCGCGGCGAACTCGGCGACAATGCTCGCCGTAGAATCGATCGAATGGTCATCGAGCACGATGACTTCACAATCCGCGTCGCGATGGGCCAGCACGGCCGTCAGTGTGGCGCGAATATTCTTCTCCTCGTTGCGCGCGGGAATCAGGACGGAAATGGGCTCGCTGCTGGCCGATTTCGGCTTTCTCAGCGAACGGTAAACCAAAAGGTTCACGAGGAACAGTCCGCATGGAATGGCCGCGAGAATCAGTGCGACGAAGGCGAGGGTGTCGAAGTTCATTTGGTTCCATGCTCCTTCTTGAAAAGTTCCCCCCGCAGCTTGGCCTTGATGGCACGCCCGAGATCGTAGAGGCCGCCCTGACCCGCGCCTCCGCGCAGGAGCGTCTTGAACCCGGATGGGTCGCGTCGCTGCGCCTCGAGCGACAAGGCATCCTGGACGGCCTCAAGCTTTTGCTCGAAGACTGCCGTCCACGAGTCAGGCGTGAACTGAGGGGCGTGTTCTCGACGCACCTCCACGGGTTCGCCAAAACGGACGAGGATTTCCGGCAGTCTTTCCTCCCAGAAGACGAACTCCATCGCCATCGGGACAAATTCCGCGCGCTCCACCCGGGCGGCCAGATGCCCGAGACCAGATTGAAACTTCACTGGCCGTTCACGCACGTCGGCAAAGCAGCTCTGTGGGGTGACGGCCAGCAAGTGTTCTGGCGACTGCAGGATGGCCTGGCTCGTCCGAAGGAACTGAACCGCACCGCGACGAGTGCCCTGCTCCACGCCGAAGAAGCCGAGCTTCGCGAACATCCCGTAGCGCGCGAGCATGGCGGCGTCGATGGGCGCGAAGAGTTGGCGTTCGGGGAAGAAGATGTCCTTCATCACCAGGCCCACCAGCGGATCCCACCATGAGGCGTGGTTCGTATAGACGACAAGCGGATGACCGGCGGCGTCAGGCGGCAATCCATGGATCGAAACCCGCAGCGAGTGAAAATGCCGGCGAATGTAGCGGCGGCAATACCAGATGAACCATCGGAGGAGAACCGGAGAAATCGGCGGCCGAGTCGAGGTTTGCGGCAGGCCCCTTCCGCGGTCCATCGCCTCGGAAGTGCCTCGCACTTCCAAAGCGCCAGCGGACTGGCGGAGTCCAAGACCCGGCGGCAGCGGGCTGGTTTTGGCGGCGTTCACAGGTTCTTCAAGACTTCACACCCCGGCCAATTCATGGTGGGACGGCTGGGAGAGAGGCGTGTCGGCGCTCCGTCGCTCGGCCACGCCATCTTTGTCAAGGGTATCCGCGGCGATCCATCCGCTCATCAGCACCATCGGCATGCCGGGTCCGGGATGCGCGGCGCCGCCTGCGAGATAGAGCCCCCGCAAGTCCGGTGAACGATTGCCCGGCTTGAAGGCCCCGAGGAACTTGCCGTGGCTTGCGAGGCCGTAGATGGCGCCGTCGAGAACGTGATAGCGATCGTGAATGTCCTGCGGAGTCAGCGTGCGTTCGAACACGATGCGCTCTTCGAGGTCCGGCATCTGGCCTGTGGTCTTGAGCTTCTCGAGGATCGTCTGGCGATAGGCCGGCAGCATTTTCTTCCAGTCGTGATGCGGCCGCAGATACGGCGTGTGCACAAGCACGTAGAGCGCTTCACCGCCTGCCGGCGCGGTCGCAGGTTCGCTGCAGGTGGTCGCGGCGAGATAACACGTCGGGTCCGGAGCGGGCTCGCCCTTGTTGTAAATCCAGTCGAACTCCTCATGCGGATCGCGGCTGAAAACGAAATCGTGATGCGCAAGATGGTCGTAACGCTTCTTCAAGCCGAGGTAGAGGACCACGCCTGAACACGCGGCTTCATAGTTGCGACGCTTTTCGAACTTCCGGCCAACGTCACCGTTGATGAGTTCGCGGTGGGTGCGCACGGCGTCGCAGTTCGACACGATGGCCCGGAGCGGAATCTCTTCGCCGTGATTCGTGCGCACGCCGGTAACGCCGCCGGCCTGCGTCAGAATCTTCGTGATGTAGGTATTCGTGTGAATCTCGACGCCGAGTTCACGCGCGAGTTTCTCCAACGCGACCGGCACCGCGCGAGTGCCGCCCATCGGGTACCAAATGCCTTCGTCCGTCTGCATGTGGGCGATGCCGCAGAGGATGGCGGGCGAGCCGTAGGGCGAGGAGCCGACGTATTGCGTGAAGTGATCCATCATCTGGGCCACACGATCGTCGGGGGTAAAGGAACGAACGGAACCGGCCACGCTGCGGCCCATGCGCATCGAGAGCACGTCACTGAGCACGGACGGATCGAACGCGGTCTTGAAATCGAACATGTCACGCAGGCCGCCAATGGGTTTGTAGAAGAAGAAACGCTGCGAAATGTCGTTGAGGCGCTCGCTCCACTTGAGGAAGTCGAGATAACTCTGGCCGGAGTTCGTGCCGGGAGCGAAGCGTTCGAGCTCACCCGTCATCTGCTCCGGGTTCTGCATCAGATTCAGCACCGACCCGTCCTGGAAGAAGCACCGCCACTGCGGATCGAGCCGCACCATGTCGAGGTAATCCTCCATCTTGCGATCCGCCTCGGCGAAGATGCGGCGCAGCACAGAGGGAATCGTGACGATGGTCGGACCCATGTCGAAGCGAAATCCGGCGCCTTCGAGTTGCGCCGCCTTGCCGCCGAGCCATTCGTTGCGTTCAAAGAGGACGACCTTGTAGCCGCGGGCCGCGAGCACGCAGGCCGAGGCGAGGCCGGCCAGTCCGGCGCCAATGACGCCAATGCGGTCTTGAGAGGAGTTTTTCATAGATTCGATTGCTTGGATGTTTTGGTGCGGCGGGAAAGTGAACGGAAAAGCGCAACCAGGGCGCGGGCGCGTTGAAGGAGGCTGCGTCCGTGGGTCAAGCCGAGGTAAGCCTGGAACATCGCCCCGTCCTGGGGATTCGGCGGCTCGAACGCCGGACGAAACTGACCGCGGTTGACGGTGATCACTTTGGACGCGGTCAGCTCGAGCAAGCCCTCCGCGCCGCGCGTCACCCCGAAGCCGCTGCGCTTGCGTCCGCCGAACGGGAGGTGGGCATCGGCGGTAGGAACGATGAGATCGTTGACGCTGACCACGCCTGCGTGAAGGCGCGCGGCGAGTTCGCGCGAGGCGGCGTGGTCACGGGAGAAAACGCTGGCACCGAGGGCGAACGGGGATTCATGGGCCCTCGTCACGGCTTCGTCGTCGCTGGCGACTGTGGACACAATCAGCACAGGCGCGAACAAATCTTCCCGCAGAAGTCGGCTGCCCGGGGTTGCGCCACCGAGCACCACCGGGGCGAGAACGCTGCCGTCATGGTGCAGACCGCCCGCAATGAAATGAACGCCGGCAGCCAGCGCTTCTTCAAGCACGGGTCGCACGCTCGCGGAAAGGAGAGGCTCGAGCCGGAGCGAAAGCTCGATGGGAAAGGCGCGGGCCAGCCGGCCTTCGAGTTCGGTGGCGATGGAGCGATGGACGAAGACGCGCTTGGGCGCCATGCAAGTCGCGCCGGCATTAAGCGTGAGGCCGAAAACGAGGGCTTTCGTCACCAGATCGAGATCCGCGTCGGCGCGAACCACGACCGCATCCGAGCCGCTGAGTTCCATCGTCGCGGGAATGAGATGCGGAGCGAGTTGCTGGAGAATTGTTTCGCCAGTGGCGGCGCTGCCCGTGAAGAGCACCTTGTCGGGACGGGCCTCGATGGCCGCGCGGGCAGCGGCGGCGGATTCGGGCAGCAGCGAGACGAGCTGGGCGGGGAACCCGGCGCGAACGATGAGTTCGATCAACGCCAGGGCGGCTCCGCTCCCCCCCACCCCGGGCTTGAGCAGGACGGCATTGCCGGCAACGAGGGACTGAATCAGCTGCACGCCCGGCAACAGGAGCGGATAATTACCAGGGCCAATGATGAGGACGACGCCGAGGGGTTCGCGATGAATCTCACGCCGGACGCCGGCAAGCCAGAGAGGCAATTCGCGGCGGCCCAGGCTTCGTTTGGCCAGGATGGACGCCGCATGGCGTTCGAGGAAACGACAGGCCTCGGCCAGGGGGAGCACTTCGGCGGTGAGTGACTCGAGCGCGGGCCGCTGGCGGGCGGAAGCGGAGGCTTCGGCGAGTGTAGAAGCGTGGTCGGCAATCAAGTGACGGAGTTCCCGAACGCGGTCAAGCCGTTCTGTGAGCGGCGTATCGGCCCATCGCGTTTGTGCGACGCGCGCCGCTGAGAGAGCAGCAGGAATGGACGCCATCTCCACCCGCGCGAGACTCACGGCGAGGCCGGCGGAAGCGTTGTGGGTCACCATGTTCACGAGGTGGGTCCGGAATGGAGTCCCAACCTGTTCCCCATTGCGGCGAAGATGCCGGTCTTCTCCTGAGAAACCGCCGGTCGCTCGTCGGGTCGGACGGAGGTGAGAGGCTCGGAGGGAAGGCCGAACTCCTCGAGCAGAAGGCGCGAGCTGATGCGGGCGCTCTCAAAGATGACCGGCAAACCGCTGCCGGGATGCGTGCCACCGCCGACGAGATACATGCCGTCGAGATCCTCAAATCGATTGTGCGGGCGCAGGTGCAGCATCTGGTCGAGCGAATGCGCGAGGTTGAAGGTCGCGCCGCGATAGATTTCGTAACGCGAATCCCAGTCCGCCGGCGTGATGACGCGCTCGTAGCGGACGCTCTTCTCGATGTCGCCGTAGCCGGCTTGCGCGATTTTATCGAACAGGAGTCTTCGGAAGCGTGAACGTTCCTTGGTCCAGTCGATGTTGGGATGCTGATGGGACACCGGGGAGAGAACGTAGAGCGCGCTATGGCCCTTGGGCGCGAGCGTGGGGTCCGTGACGCAGGCGTTTTGGACGTAGAAGCTCGGGTCCTCGCTGAGAACGTGTTTGTTCTCAATGTCGTCCAGATTCTTTTCGTAATCGCCGGCGATGTGGATCGTGTGATGCGGCAGATCGAAGGTGCCTTCGACGCCGAGGTACATCATGAAGGTCGAGCAGGAGTATTTTTTCCTGGCCAGCTTCTTGTTGGTCCACTTGCGGCGCAGGTGGTCGGGCACCATGCGCTCCATGGCGCGGGCGAAGTCGGCGTTGACGACCACGGCGTCCGCGCGATGGATACCCTCACGGGTGCGGACGCCCACGGCCCGGCGACCGGTGAAGAGGATTTCTTCGACCGGCTCGTTGAGACAAATCTCCACCCCGAGGCGTTGCGCGACACGGGCCATCGCGGCGGTGATGGCCGCGCACCCGCCGATCGGGTGGAACACGCCGTATTCGTATTCGAGAAAGCTGAGGATGCTGAACAGGCTCGGGCAGCGAAACGGCGACATGCCCAGGTATTTCGACTGGAAACAAAACGCGAGCCGCACACGCTCATCCTTGAAGAAACGCTTGAGATAGGTGTCCACCGACTGATGCGGACGCAGCATCGGCAGCATTTTCAGCAGCCGCATCTGCACCAGGTCCTGCCAGCCGAGGAAGGGCGTTTCGAGGCACGGCTCCATGGCGGCGAGCTTGGTCCGGTTCTCGTTCAGGAAGCGCCGGAAGCCGGGCGCATCAGCGGGAGAGAGAGCAGCAATCTGTTTCTCCATGTTGGCGACGTTGGGCGTGCAATCGAGCCTCCCGCCGCGGCCAAATTGAATGCGATACTGCGGATCGAGCCGTTCCATCGGCACCTCGTCCCGCAGGCTGGTGCCGGCGGCGCGGAAGATTTCGTCGAGCACGCGCGGGTAGAGGAAGAACGTCGGGCCAAGGTCGAATTTGTAGCCATCGGCCTCGATGCTGGACGTGCGCCCACCGATGACCGGGAGGCGCTCGAGAACTTTGACTTTCACGCCAGCGGAAGCGAGAAGGATGGCGGAGGCGAGTCCTCCGGGGCCGGCGCCGATGATCAGGGTTTCTTTCGTCATGCGAAGGGGAGTTCGTTTTGGGTCAGTGTGGATGCTGGGACGCGTTTGGTCGGAATCAAACCGGTGAAAAGACCGCGAGCGGCGGCGCGGGCAGAGTCCCAGCGGCCGCGCAGGCTGGACGGGGCTTGGCGAATGCTGCTGTCAACCGCAGCCAAGCCGTCGAAAGGAAGGGCGCGCCTGACACACGTGGGAGTGGGTGGGATGGGGGCCGCTGTCTTGGGCAGAGGCGTGGCGACGACAGGCGCGACAAAGTCGATGATGCAAGAAAGGTGCATGATCAGGCGGCAGCCGCGAGGCGCGGTTGCACGGAGGAAAGACCGCCATCCACGGCGATGACTTGGCCGGTGAGCCAGCTCTGTTCGGGGTCGAGCAGCCAGGCGACGGCACTGGCGACTTCGTGCGGCTCGCCGATGCGACCGAGCGGATGGAGCGCGGCGCTGGCTTTGAGCGAAGCTTCGTTCCGCGTCAGTGACTCGGTGAGCGGAGTGCGCGTAAGGCCGGGGGCCACGCAGTTAACGCGAATGTTGTAGCGGGCGTAAGTGGCGGCGGCCGATTGAGCAAGGCCGACGACGCCAGCTTTCGCAGCGGCGATCGCTTCGTGATTGATCATCCCGCGCTGGGCGACGGCGGAAGACATCAAGACGATGCTCCCACCGCCCGAACGCATCATGCGGGTGGCGGCGGCGCGGACCACGTGGAACGCGGTGCTGAGATTGGCGCTGAGGGTCTGGGACCATTCTGCGCTCGTCGTCAGGTGAGCAGGCTTGAGGAGAATGGAGCCGCAGCAGTTCACAACGCCCTCGAGGCGCGGCCCAATTTGTTGCATGAGGCGGAGAAGACATTCTCGACGGCTTCCGCGTCGGTGGCGTCGGCGGCCTCGGTGTGGGCGGTGAGTTCTTCGCCCAGAGCGACGAGGCGTTCCCGACCTCGGGCGCTGAGAGACACCTGCCACCCCGAGGCGGCCAAACGACGTGCCAGGGAGGAGCCGACACCGCCGGTCGCGCCGAAGATCAACGCAGTGTGAGCTGTGCGTGACTCAGTCATGGCTGCCGCGAGGGGCGAAGCGCTGCGAGTGGCTGTTGCTCGATGAAGGCTTGTTGAACACGTCGTCGCGGGTCGCAGGCTGTTGATCCTTCTTCGACTGGGCCTTCACCTGTTTGGAAGCTTCGAGGAGGCCGAGGAGGACGATTCCGCTCATGACGAGCCCGAAACAGAAGATGGGGAAAAGGTAGTTGAACATATTAGTTTCTCCGGTTGTTGGTGGCCGTGGCGTGCGTGAGCAATGTCAGGCGGACTCCGACCCAAAGGATGAGGATGCTCGGTACCCAGAGGCCGACATAGACGCCGTAGTCCTGATTGACCAGGAACCACAGGGCGACGCTGGCGACGAAGCTGGCGAACGAGGCGAAGAGAAAGTAGTAATCGATTTTTTGGAACATAGATCGGGGCAGTTGAGGGTGGGTTGGGTGAAACGGATCAGGCAGCGGTCGAAAAGAAGTCGCGCTCCTCGAGGAGGCGTCGGAGCCGGCTCAGCGCAACGTTTTGCAACTGGCGGATGCGTTCGCGGGTCAGGCGCATGATGGCCCCAATCTCCTCGAGCGTCTTCTCCACTCCACCTTCCAGGCCGAAGCGGAGCCGGATGATGGCGGCCTCGCGGGGAGGGAGTTTCGGGAGGACTTCCTTCAGCAATTCATAGGAATCTTCCTGGTCCAGGTTGAACCCGGGCAGGGCGGCGTTTTCGTCGGGGACGACATCGGCGAGACGGCTGGAATCGTCGTCGCCGAGCGGCGCATCAATCGATGCCGGGCGGGCGGAAACGAGACGCAGCTCACCGATGCGATCGCAGGTGAGGCCGAGCTCGGCGGCGAGTTCCGTATCGGTGGCATCGCGGCCCAGTTCCTCGCGCAAGCGCATCTCCGCGCGGCCGAGGTGATAATTCTGGTCCACAACATGGACGGGCAGGCGGATCGTCTTGCCCTGGCTGGCGAGCGCGCGGCGGATGCTCTGGCGAATCCACAGCACGGCGTAGGTCGTGAGCTTGGCGCCTTTGCACGGGTCGAAGCGATCGACGGCCAGCATGAGTCCGATGTTCCCCTCGTTGATAAGATCCAATAGAGGCATGCCAAGGTGCTCGTATTCGCGGGCGATTTTGATGACGAAACGAAGGTTGGCCCGAATCAACCAGTCGCGCGCAGCGCCGTCGCCGCGGCGGATGCGGGCGGCGAGTTCAATTTCCTGCGCGGGCGTGAGCAGCGGGACTTCGCCCACAGCACTCATGTAGAGGGCCAGTGCGTCGGGACGCCCCCGGTAGTCTGAGGACAACGCTTCGCTTGAACGAACGGAAAACGTCCCGTTCGGAACATCCTCTGAATTGGCCCGCGGGCTTGAATCAGCGGCGAAGGCATCAGTCATCGCCGGGACTCGATTGGCGGAGGCTCCGGCGCGCCGACGCTGCTGGCGGCAGTTTGTTCGGGGCGATTTGGTTTCGAGTGTAGCGGTCATGATGATATGAGTGAGAGGTTGCGTTTCGCTGGCTGGAGTGGAGAGCGCCGGGCTCTCCCACCAGCGTGGGGTTCTCAGTTGGGCAGCACCACGGTATCGATGACGTGAATGACGCCGTTGCCGGAAGCGACGGCCACAATGTCCTTCGCCTTTTCGTCGCGCTCAGCGCGAGCCACACCCAGGACAAAGGACGAGGGGATGATGGCAGTGAGGGTGAGGATGCGGGTGGTTTTCATGGTTTTACGTTTGTTTGGCAGAT
This sequence comes from Verrucomicrobiota bacterium, assembly GCA_016871495.1. NCBI lineage: Bacteria > Pseudomonadati > Verrucomicrobiota > Verrucomicrobiota bacterium. The sequence continues at coordinate 32,043 of VHDF01000045.1, forward strand.
CGTTGTGCGGTAAATCTGAATGGCCACCACGAAGCGAGTCGGCTTGGAGAACCGGCATCCGATGCTCCGGCGTTGAGCCTCGCTTGCGTTGTCCCTTCGATGTTCACGTTTCGATTTCATGTTCATTTTGCTGCCAAGCAGTACTGAACTTGTCGAGAAGATGCCTAATTAGTTCTTTAGTGTCAATATTTTGTCTCATATTTTTTCGACACCCCTTTTAACCGGCTTGATTCGAGCAAGTTATGCAGCATTTTTTCCCCGATTTTTGCCCAGGAAAGCGAATCCTTGGCAAAGGCCATTTGCAAAACGTCGCTGCTTTGTCACATTTCTGTCTACTTTTATGACTGAAGCCCAATCAGCAATCAGAGTTGTTGCTCGACGAACGGGTTTGAGCGGCCGCGTCATGCCCGCCGACCACAACCTCCTGGTCAAAATCGGCGCCACACAGGTGAAAAATCTCGTGGACTTTTGCTCCAATCTCGACAAGTTGCGCGAACCTTAGAAGAAACTGAAAAGATGAAACCGCTCCTCTCCCCTAACATCGACAACAAGGGCCGCCTCATTCGCGGACTCGGCGCGCTGGCACTGTTCGTGGGCGCGGGCTTTAGTTTCGCCCTGTCCACCTGGCTCGGCATCGCCCTATTGGCCTCGGGCCTGTTCGTTGCCTTCGAAGCCTTGCGCGGCTGGTGCGCGCTGCGCGCGTGCGGCATCAAGACAAAGTTCTGACGAGAATCGATTCGGAGGTTCCTCCGTGGGGAGATCCCCTCGATGGATTGTCATCAGAGGACCGATTGAACCTGCCACGGCGCCATGGGGCGCCGAGCTAACGATTCGTCGAACGTTGGAAGCTTTCGAAGGCCGCGATTGGATCGAAGTCCGCTCCGGAATGAATCGCGGCGTCAAAGCGCAGACGAAGACTCTCCCCGCGCTTCACGATCACGGCGCTCTTGTCGCCCTGCTTCATCGCGGCGCGGCCGAAGGGGTTCGCGACAAACACGCCATAGTCGCGGTTGTGCCACCAACACGTGCGGAAGTTCCTCGGATCCGCCAATAGCGTGACGCCGATGGGCTTGCCGTCCACCGTCCCGGAATAATCACACCAGTCCGCAGGCTGGCCCCAGGTGCTCTTCGCCGACTTCAGTCCGGCGCTGCTCGTGATGACGCCGCCGTTCCTTTCGCTGATCGAGGTCGCAACGCGTGCGGCAAAGCCCATCTCCTCCTGATCACCGAAGGTGAAGTCGCCGTCTTCGGAACGGAACGTCGCGTCCCAACCGAGCAGCCAGGCGTTGGTTTGAGCCGTGAGCGCGAATCGGTTGGTCAACGAGCAGATCGTCCGGCCATCGGGCGCACGCAGGCGGCATTCGGTGGTGAACGTCAGACGACCGCCACGGACCGTCGGCGGCTCGGCGAACCGCACGTGCTCCATCCGTCCCTTGTTGCGCCAGAAGTCCACACCACCGATGTCGCCAAACGCGAGCCAGATGCCGGGATGCATCGTGTCGTGGTCCGTGGCATCCACGCCGGCGACGGGTGGGTGATTGCGCGTGACCTTCGTCCCGCCGGGCGCGTGGACATTCGAAAAATAGGGTCGAAGGATCTTCTCGTCGCGGAAGACGAACTCCGCCACAGGCTGGCCGGAATGGGCGATGACGAGGCGGTCAGGCTGTTCGGTGAAACGGAAGCCGTCGCCCTTCGGCCACGGAGCCGGCGTGGCAGCATTGGCAACGACGCGCCGGGCCTCGCCCGGCACGGTTGAGGCACCCGAAAAATCCGACCGGACAGCGCTCGGCGCCCCGGCTTTCTGCGCCAGCAGATACGCTGTGACGTCCGCCGCGTATTGCGGTGACAACACCGTATCGTAGGCCGGCATGGCCGAAGTGGCGGCGGTCTTGCGCGACTTGATCGCCGATTTCGGGATGACCTGACGCTGACCCGTGGCGAGGCCCAGAGTGAGATTAAGCCCGCTCTCCTCCAGCAGAATGCCGGAGAATTCCGCGTCCGCGGTCTCCACTGTTTGCAGGTTGAAGCCCTCGGTGATAACGGCGTTGGGATCGAGCATCGACTGGACGATATGCTTCGCGGTCGCGCGATCCCCCAGCGCGGCGAGGTCGGGGCCGAAGTTGTTGCCGCGTTCGCCCACTCGATGACAGTTGAAACAGCCGACGCCACCCCGAGCGTGGAAGAGCCATTCGCCGCGCTCGCGATTGCCCTGCGAAAGGGCGACCAAGGTCGGATCGAGGGATGTCGCATCGGACGGCGGCGTCAGTGCGAGCGGTTCGAGGACGACGATGTAGTTGCCCTTGCCGCCGGATTTGCCGTCGTCGGTGTTGCCGCCGATTTCAACGCGCCCGGCCGGAAATTCGCGCGTGTAGAGCTGGAAGGTCCAGTGATCGGCACGAATGGTCTGTGCGGTGCGCTGGAACCGTTCGCGCAACCACGC
>VHDF01000046.1 GCA_016871495.1 Verrucomicrobiota bacterium
TGCCCAGCCTGCGGGGCGACGAAGGGAACCAGGCGCGTGGAGAGCATGGAAGGGCCTCGTCCTCCACCCGCCGGTCCGTCAGGCAGTCGGCGATACGGCAGGCTGGGCAGCCTGCGCCACACAACAGACAAACTTCGGGACGGACGGCTAGACCGGGTTGGGCGATTGGGCGGCGCGGGAACACGGGTATTTGCGTCTCGGACCCCGATCGCTTAGGGCAACTCTCCGTCCTGTGCCAGGCAGCACGGTTCGAGACGCGCCGCACGAAGTTGAGAACCGTCCAGGCCCCGACGTGACCTTGGTGGCAATTAGCCGCGACCGGGGCGAGAGCCAACAGACCTTGAGTCGCAGCAAGATTGGAAAGGAAACATCGCCATGAACGGAATCCCTGACCTCCCCAATATGTCCCTGTCGCGCCGCGCCGCTTTGGGCTTGGGCGGAGCGGCCTTTGCCGCGCTTGCGGCCAGAGTCCCTGCGGCAGAGGAAACCAGGAAGGCGAACCCGTTGCCGCCGGAGTCCCCTCGGCCCAAAGACAAACTCCGCGTGGCCTCGTGCCAGTTCCCGGTGAGTGGCGACGTGACGGAGAATGCCCGGCAGATTCGGGAGTTCATGCGCCGGGGTGCGAAGGCGGGCGCGCACTTGTTGCACACGTCCGAAGCCAGCCTTTCCGGTTACGCGGGCGTGGATTTGCGGTCGTTCGCCGGCTACGATTGGGCGTTGCTCCGCAAGGAAACCTCCGTGCTCCGTGAGTTGGCGAAAGCGCTGAGTCTGTGGCTTGTCCTCGGCTCGGCCCATTACCTCGATGCGGAGACCAAGCCGACCAACTGCCTTTACTTGATCGGCCCCGACGGCCAAGTCGTGGATCGCTATGACAAATGCATGTGCACCGGCGGCGACCAGAAATGCTATTCCGCTGGCAACCATTTCGCGGTGCACGACATTCGCGGCGTCCGCGTGGGTCTGGCGATTTGCTACGACATCTGCTGGCCGCAAATCTACATGGCCTACCGGGAACGCGGGGTGACCCTGATGCTGCACTCGTTTCACAACGCCCGTGGCAAGGGCGCAAACTGCCTCGACGTGCTGAGCGTGCGCCAGGTCCCGACGCGCTGCGCGGATAATCGCCTGTGGGCCGTCGCGAACAATTCCTCGCAGCCCTATTCGCATTGGGGTTCGTTTGTGGCCCGGCCCGATGCCACGATTGCGCAGCAGTTGGCGATCAACGAACCCGGCCTCTTGGTGCACGACTTCCCGGATGGCCTTTCCCAAAACGGCTGGTATCACAACCCAAAGCCACTGCGCCTGCGCGACGACGAGCTCCTGACCTGGGGCGAACCCACCCGGCATCCGCGGCAATTGGATGCGCGTGCCGAACCGTGACCGGCGAGCGCCGAAGGCTGGGGCTTCATGCCGGCTTCACACCATCAGCAGAATCACCGATGTTCATGAAGACAACGCAGAGGGAGAGGGGCACAACTTAGATAATCTCCGAGATCCCCTTCCCCACATGACCATCGATTTGGAAACCACATGCGATGGCACTTCGGAACTATTTTCGAAACCCTTACGATCGCACTTCGGCCACTTCTATGATGTTAAGCAAGTGCGTTGTATCTATCTTCATTCGCGAGCCTTTTGTTTCAGGTTGTCATGAACGAATTCAATCTTTCAAACACCAGCCTCGTCAGTGAGATCACCTGACTCTCGTCGTCCCAGGTGTAGCTCATCCGTCCGTCTGACCTCATGTTGCCGTCGGTGCCGTCGGTGCAGGTCACGTTGAAGGGGAGATAGACGGTGTTGGTGACGCCGGCGGTCCGTCCCCGGGGCATCGGTCGCGCCCACGGTGAAGGTGCCCTCTCGGGTCACGCTGTCGGGTTGGTTTTTGCTGAAAAACGTCGAGGGCACGCGTCCATTATGGCTGGTCCGGGCCAGAACGCTCCCGGCGGCGTCATATCCGTAGTGCGATCGTTCCTGCGGACGCGTCGCCCGTTTTCGTCATGAACATCCCGCCGGAATAGAGCACCATTGGGACCCTGCTGGCGGCCGTGCATGAGCAGCCGGAAGCGGCCTGATCATTCGGCCTGTCCATCCCCGAGTCCATGCCTCGGCGGTCGTTGGGTTGTTCGGCTAGCTCACCGAAACAGAAACGATTTTTCCACCTCCGATCTCCGCCTCGTCTACCGCCAAGTGGGCTCGACGTAATCTCACCCAGCTCAAATGATCTGAGGCTCTCACTGGGTCAGCGAGGAGCAACACAAACAAGGACGCCATGCCGTTCAAGATCCGCTGATATTTTGCCAAAAAAATTTCCCGTCCCGTGATCTCTACTGTTTGCGGGACGAACGTTCTTCCGCTAGGCTCCATGGCCAATGAAGCCCGTTGCGTCACTCCGCCCGCTTGTCCCAAAACCAAGCCCTCCTCTCGGTCAGCCCGGCCCAGCAAGGGCTCACACCTCGCCATCATCACGTCCCTCGCGCCTCCAGTCTCTCTCCCGCCCAACTCGGCTCCCGACGATCGCATTCTGCGCTCTCATGGCCTCCATCGGTTTTCTTCCGGCCGCCGAGTCCGATCTACGCTTCAACCGGGACGTGAAACCCATTCTCGCCGAGAATTGCCTCAGTTGCCATGGACCCGATCCCGGGTCCCGCAAAGGAGGCATTCGACTCGATACGAAGGAGGGTCTTTTTGGAAAGAACAAGAAGGATCAAGCTGTGGTGGTTCCCGGCCATCCCGGCCAGAGCGAACTCTGGCGCCGCCTGGTCACCACGGACGAAGACGATCTCATGCCCCCAAAGGAGTCGCACAAAGTGCTCTCCGACTCCCAAAAGACGACGATCAAACGATGGATCGAACTCGGTGCCTCCTGGCAGCCCCATTGGGCCTTTGTTCCTCCCGAGCGGCCTCCCGTTCCCCCAACACAGCGCGCCGATTGGGTCCGCAATCCGATCGACGCGTTCATCTTGCATCGACTCGAACAACTCGGCCTCTCGCCCGCACCGCCCGCCGAACGTCGCGAACTGGCCCGCCGCGCCGCTCTCGATCTCACCGGACTTCCTCCCGATGCCAAGTTCGTGGAGGCATTGGTCCGAAGCAGAACCCACGACGCCTATCAGCGGTTCCTTGACTCGCTCTTTCGCTCTCCGCACTACGGCGAGCATCGCGCCCGCTATTGGCTGGATGCGGCCCGCTACGCCGACACGCACGGACTTCATTTCGACAATTATCGTGAAATGTGGCCCTACCGGGACTGGGTGATACGGGCTTTCAACGGCAACCTGCCGTTCGACCGTTTCACCATCCTCCAGCTCGCCGGGGACCTGCTTCCGGAAGCCGGCCAGGAAGAACTGATCGCCACCGGTTTTCACCGGTGCGCCCTCACCACCAACGAAGCGGGCTCCATCGAAGCCGAAATCCTCGCGCACTATGCCCGTGAACGCGTCGAAACCACGTCCGCCGTCTGGCTCGGCCTCACCGCCGGCTGCGCGTCGTGTCACGACCACAAGTTCGACCCCATTACCACGAAGGATTTTTACTCCATGGAGGCCTTTTTCCGGAACACCACGCAAGGAGGCTTCGATGGGAACATCAAGAACTCTTCCCCCAGCATCCCGGTCATTCCTGATCAGGCCAAACGGGATCGCTGGACCCGGCTGCAAGATCAGATCGGAGAAGCCCGGAAACAAGTCGAGGATGTTCGCCAGGACAAAAGCATTGAGAATGCCTTTGAATCGTGGCTCACCCATCGCAAGGCCGACACGCTCGAATCGGATCTCCATCGAAGCTTGATCGCTCGGATCCCCTTGCAAGGGGAACTTGCCGAAGGTGTCAAAGGCATGCGAGGTGGCAAACCCCTTCGCGCCACGACGACCGGAGAATTGGAAACCAGGAAGGACGGCAAATTCGGCCCCGCCTGGCATTGGAAGAAGGAAAGTCGGGTAGCCTTCAAAGAGTTGGGTGATTTCGGAACTCGCGACGAGTTCTCCATCAGCTTTTGGGCGTACTTTCCCTCCAGGTACTTCGAGGTCGCTCCCATCCTGGGCCGCATGGAGGCGGATGCCAGGTCGCGCGGATGGGAGATCGGTTTCGAGCAAGCCAAACTGACAGTCAAGCTCTCCCATGCCTGGCCTCACAACGCGGTCAAACTCCGCTCGAGTCAGCACGTGGCGAAGCTGGGCGTATGGCAGCATCTGTGCATGACTTACGACGGTTCAGGCCAGCCCGAAGGGGTCAGACTCTACCTCGACGGACGCCCCGTCGATCTGGAACTCCACAAGGCCCGCTCGTGGAACGGCCCCATCAAAACTTCCGCCCCGCTTCGGCTCGGCCACCGTTCGCCCGGACAATTTCTCGAAGGGGGTGCCATTCAGGATCTGCGGTTTTTCAGCCGTCCGCTGCTCTCGGCGGAAGTGATTTCCCTGGCCCGCGAGTTTTGGAAGAGCCTCCTCGAGAAACCGCTCAAAGAATGGAAGAGCGAAGAGAAAGGACCCGTGCTCGATTATTTCCTCGCCGTTCATCACGAACCTTTCCGAACCGCGCGGTCATCCCTTGCGGCCCTCGAAACCGAGCAACTCTCGTTCATCCTGAACTACCCGGTGACTCACGTGCAGAAAGAAAAAATGGATTCCGAACCGATGGCCCATGTTCTGTTCCGAGGCCAGTACGACAAACCTCGAGAAAAGGTCAAAGCCGCCACCTTTCAGGCGCTTCCCCCCATCCCTCAGGGCGCCCCGACGAATCGCCTCGGTTTAGCGCAGTGGCTGGTCAATGCCGGCAATCCTCTCACCGCCCGCGTCACCGTCAATCGCATGTGGCAGGAGGTTTTCGGAGTCGGGTTGATCCGCACGTCGGACGACTTCGGCATCATGGGCGAACGGCCTTCGCATCCCGAACTGCTCGACTGGCTTGCCGTGGAGTTTCGCGAGAGCGGCTGGAACGTGCGCCACCTCTACACGCTCATGATGACGTCGGCGACCTACCGTCAATCCGCCGCCTCCACACCCCAGAAAAATGAAAAGGATCCCGCCAATCGATTCCTGAGCCGGGGTCCCCGCTTCCGCATGGACGCCGAAATGATCCGCGACTACGCCCTCGCCACGAGCGGATTGTTGTCGCCCAGGATCGGAGGTGAAAGTGTCAAGCCGTACCAGCCTCCGGGAGTCTGGGAAGCGGTGGCCATGCCGGAAAGCAACACCCGCCTCTACCTCCACGATTCGGGGAGCGATCTTTATCGGCGCAGCCTCTACACCTTCTGGAAGCGCGCCGCGCCCCCGGCCAGCATGGACCTGCTCAACGCCCCCAGCCGCGAGGTCTGCACGGTTCGGCGCGAGCGCACCAACACTCCCTTGCAGGCGTTGGTCACCATGAACGACCCGCAATTCGTCGAAGCCGCCCGCCACCTGGCGGCCCGCGCGTTTCGCGCCTCTCGCGGACGCCGCGATCAGGCCATTCAATTCATCGCCCGCCAAGTGCTGCTCCGATCACTCGACGCCGGGGACCTCCGGCTGGCGGCGGAGACTTACGACATCGCGATCGCCCATTATCGCGCCCAAACGTCCGACGCCATGGCGTTATTGGAAGTGGGTGAAAGCCCGGGACCGGTTTCCACCAAGCGAGCCCCCGAACTCGCCGCCCTCGCCATCGTCGCCAACCAATTGTTGAACCTCGACGAAACGTTGAACAAGTAGCCCTGGAGGCCGAATGAACCCTTACGAACAATACCGTCATCACCTCACTCGCAGGCAATTCTTCGCCCGGGGTAAAAACGCCCTCGGTTATGCCGCGCTCACCAGCTTGCTCGGCGCCACCTCCGAACTCTGGGGAGAAGTCCAAGCCGGCAAACCATCCCTTCCCCATTACGTCTCCAAGGCCAAACGTGTCATCTACCTCCACATGGTCGGTGGGCCTTCCCAAATAGACTTGTTCGATTACAAGCCTGGACTGAAGGAATGGTATGACAAGGATCTGCCGGAATCCATCCGCCGCGGCCAGCGCCTCACGACGATGACATCGGGTCAGAAGCGCTTTCCCATCGCTCCCACCAAGTACGCTTTCCAACAGCACGGCCAGTGCGGGATGTGGGTCACCGAACTCCTTCCCCAAACCGCACGTTGCGTCGATGACATGGCCTTCATCCGGTCCATGCACACCGAAGCCATCAACCATGAGCCGGCCATTTGCCACATGCAGACCGGCAACATGGTCACCGGACGCCCCTGTCTCGGTTCCTGGGTGAGTTATGGCCTCGGCAGCATGAACAAGAATCTTCCGACCTTCGTCGTCCTCGTGGCCGAGCCTTCGAATAAAGAACAAATCCAAGCCATCTCCGCCCGGCTCTGGTCGAGCGGGTTCATCCCCGGGGAACATGCCGGCGTTTCCTTCCGCAGCCAGGGCGACCCCATTCTCTATATCAACAATCCGCCCGGAGTCCCGTCGGAACTCCGCCGCGCCCAACTGGACCGGCTCCGCCAGATGAACGAGCGCGTCTACCGCGAAGTCGGCGATCCCGAAACCCACACGCGCATCCAGCAATTCGAAATGGCCTTTCGCATGCAGGCCAGCGTGCCCGAACTCATGGGCGTCCAAGGCGAGCCCGCATCCACTTACAAACTCTATGGCGACGACGCCCGCAAACCGGGAACCTACGCCTACACCTGCCTCCTCGCCCGCCGCCTGGCGGAACGCGGCACCCGCTTCATCCAGGTTTACCACAACAACTGGGACCACCATTTCAACGTCAACGGCCGCATGCCCTCCCAATGCAAAGATGTCGATCAAGCCACCTACGCTCTCATCACCGACCTGAAGGAGCGCGGACTGCTCCAAGACACCCTGATCATCTGGGGAGGTGAATTCGGTCGCACCATCTACAGCCAGGGCGGCCTGAGCGAGACCAATTACGGACGCGATCATCATCCCCGCTGCTTCACCATGTGGCTGGCCGGCGGGGGCGTCAAGGGGGGTGCGATCTACGGTGAAACCGACGATTTTTCCTACAATATCGTCGAGAACCCCGTTCACGTGCGCGATCTCCATGCCACCATCCTCCACCTGCTCGGCATCGATCATCACCGCTTCACCTACAAACATCAGGGACTCGATCATCGCCTCACTGGAGTGGACGCCGAGCCCACCGTTGTAAAAGAACTCCTCGCCTGAACTCCTGGCATCGGCCACAATCCCGGCATGCCTGATAACACTCCGGGAACCCCTCTGCCTTGGTGGAAGGGGCTGAACCGATACCAGTGGTCTGTCTTCATCCTCGCCTCTTTGGGCTGGATGTTCGACTGCTTCGACCAGCAACTCTTCACCATGTCCCGCTCGATTACGATGCGGGAACTGATGGCAGGCCAGGACCTCAACGTCCAGAACGTCTATGGCGGTTACTCGACCACGGCGTTCATTCTCGGCTGGGCCACTGGAGGACTTGCCTTCGGCGTGCTCGGGGACGTTTGGGGCCGCGCCAAAACCATGGCGCTCACGATTCTCGTGTACGCGCTGTTCACCGGACTCAGCGCGATTTCGAAAAACTGGATCGACTTCAGCGTCTTCCGTTTCCTCACCGGTCTCGGTGTGGGCGGGCAATTCGCGGTCGGAGTCGCCTTGATCGCCGAGGTCATGCCCGATCGCTCCCGATCCGCCGCCCTGGGAAGCCTGCAAGCCCTCTCCGCGTTCGGGAATATTCTCGCCGGACTCATGATTCGCTACATGGATGAGCTCGGGGGCTGGCGAAACCTCTATTGGATCGGCGCCGCCCCGGCCATCCTTGCCTGCGTCAGCATTTTCACGCTGCACGAACCCGAAAAGTGGCTCGCCTGGCGGGACTCGATCAAAAAGTCAGGCGGCGCGGTCAAGACGGAAGGGCGCCTCGGAAAACTCTTCGGCCATCCCACGTGGAGGAAGCATGTGGCGGTCGGCCTCGGTTTGGCCATCGCCGGCGTGTTCGGACTCTGGGGGGTGGCCTTCTGGAGCGGGGAATTGATCGACTCCACGCTCCTGCCCATGCCCGCCAACACCAAGACATCGCTCCAACGAATCGTCGCCGTCTCGCAGCCTGCCGAGTATGCCGCCGCGGTCAAGGGGCTCGAACCCGCCCAGCAACGCGCTTACATCAATCTCTACAAATACACGATCCCCGCCGGCACCCGATTCGAGGCCGCCCGCGCCGCAGATTTCGTCTCGGCGAATCCCCCGAGCCCATCGCAACGGGATAAGATGTCGCGCCTCCTCGAAAAATCCCTGGATTCCAAGGACGAAAAAACACTCAAGAGCAACGCGTTCATTCTCCAGCAGGTGGGAGGGTTCACCGGCATCCTGGTTCTGAGCGCGGTGGCCAGCCGTTGGGGCCGCCGCATCGCGCTGGGGCTCGCCATGATCTGCGGATGGGCGGGAGCGGTCTTCGTTTTCACGACCTTCAGCGACAAGACGCAAGTCTGGTTCCTCTGGCCGCTGCTCGGATTCTGCACGCTCATGCCCTTCGGCGGGTTCGCCATCTATTTCCCCGAACTGTTTCCCACCAGCCTCCGCAGCACCGGAGTCAGTTTCTGCTATAACGTCGGGCGCTACGTGACCGCGTTCGGCCCCATCCTGCTTCCGAAGCTGGCCACGGAATTGCACGGCAAGTTCGAACTCTCCGGCTTCCGCTGCGCCGCGCTCATCTTGACGTGCGCCTACGCCCTCGGTTTGATCGTGCTCTACTGGGCGCCCGAAACCAAGGGCAAGCCGCTCCCTGAAGAATCGTCCGCGACCTGACTTTTCCCGCCCGCTCACCGTCCCATCCACCCCCGCATTATGAAAATCAACCGACGCAAATTCGTTCAACGATCCGCGTTCACAGTCGCCGCTTTTTCCATCGTCCCCCGCCACGTGCTCGGCGGCGCCCGGTTCATCCCCCCAAGCGAAAAAGTCAACGTCGCCCTCGTCGGAGCCGGTGGCCAAGGCCGGGTCAACCTCCAGGCGCTGCTCCGCATGGACGACGTTCAAGTGATTGCCGTCGCCGATCCAGCCGAGTCGTTCAGCCTCGAATCATTCTATTACAAGGGCCAGGGCGGACGCTTGCCCACGCAGGCCCTCATCGAGAAGCACTACGCCGCCAAAACACCCCATTATCGATGCGCCGCCTACGAGGATTTTCGCGAAATGCTTCAAAAGGAAAAAGCGATCGACGCCGTCCTCTGTGCCACACCCGACCATTTGCACGCCACCATCAGCGTGGCCGCCATGAAGGCCGGCAAACATGTCTATTGCGAGAAACCCCTGACCCATAACGTCTGGGAGGCACGTGAAGTCGCGCGGATCGCCAAAGAAACCGGTGTCGCCACCCAGATGGGCAACATCGGCCACTCCGAGGAAGGCATGCGCCAAACGTGCGAATGGATCCAGGCCGGCGCCATCGGTCCCGTCCGTGAAGTTCACGCCTGGGTGAGCGCCACCCGCTGGAACAAAGACCTCACCGGCCTGCCTCCCGGCTCCCCCCCCGTTCCCAAAGGCCTTCATTGGGACCTGTGGCTCGGACCACGCAACCCGCGCCCGTTTCACCCCGCCTACTTCCCTGTGCAGTGGCGCGACTTTTGGGCCTTCGGCGGCGGAGCCATCGGGGACTTCGTCTGCCATGACCTCGACGGACCCTGCTGGGCGCTCGACTTGCAAGATCCCACCCTCATTGACGCACGGCCCGCGGGCAACATGGACGAAGAAATCTCACCCCACGGTGAACTCTGCTACTACCACTTTGGCGCTCGCGGCCAGCGAGGCCCCCTCAAAGTGACCTGGTATGATGGCGGCTTGCGTCCGCCTGTCCCTGACGGCTGGCCCGAGGACGAAAACTTTCCTTCCCGCGGTTCCTACTACGTCGGTGAAAAAGGAGTCCTGATCAGCCCGGGACTCGGCGGAAGGCCCCGTCTCCTCCCCGAAAGCAAACACGAAGGATACACACCTCCGCCAAAATCCATCGCCCGTTCGAAAGGACACCACCGCGACTGGATCGACGCCTGCAAAGGAGGTCCTCCGGCGAGCAGCCATTTCGAATATGGTGCCAGGTTGACCGAAATCCTCATGTTAGGAATTCTTTCCCTCCGCACCCGCTCCCGCATTCATTGGGATCCGGTTGCCTTGAAAGCAAAGGGGCTTGCCGCCGCTGATCCTATCATCCGCGAACCCTATCGTCCGGGTTGGGGTTGGAGTTGATCTCGGAGCCTGTTTGGAAATTCGGCGCGGTCCTGCGGCGAGAGATTTTGGTGGCGGCCAAGGCGACGAGGCCGGAGCATCCCCGCAGCGGGCTGCGCCGTCCGAGCCAACGCAGGCCGTCGGCAAAAGATCCGCCGCCCGAAGAGTTTTCGCGGAGAAGGCCCCCCTGGCTTCGTTGCTTCTCGGCAACAGGACCACGCCGAATTTCCACACAGGCTCTGAACAAAAAACCTACCCGGCCCCTCGCTGGCCGCCCAAGAGGGATTCATAGACCGAGGCGGTCTGCTGCGCGCACTCCGCCCATGTGTGCCGCAGCACGGACTGTCTCGCCGCGGCTCCCATCTTGCGAGCGAACCCGGGATCTCGCAAACGTTGGAGGCAGTTCGACCATTCTTCCCCGGCACCGATGGCCGCCAGCATGCCGGTCTGCCCGGATTCAATCCATTCCGCCGCCCCGATGGTGGGATTCGTAACCACCGGCAGCCCACACGCCATGGCCTCCCCCACGACCAATCCAAAAGGATCGTAAGGAGAGGGATAGAGAAACACATCGGCGGCATGATAGGCCGCGACCGGTTGCGCCTGGAATCCACCAAACACCAGTCTTTCCGCAACACCGAGCCGCCGGGCCTGCACTCGAAACTCTCCGGGATCCGACCGGCTGGCCACCAACAATCGGGCCTTGGGAAAGCGCGCAAGTTGCCCCACCGCCTCCCTCAAGCCCTTCGCGGCTTCCCCCACGAACAACCAAACCCAATCTCCATCCGTCAACCCGAACCGGGCCCTCGCCGCGTCCCGTTCCCCCGGCTCCGCTGGTCGAAACATTTCCCCATCGACCCCGTGGTAAACCAGCGTCGCCGGACGGTCCCATCCGTAACACTCGCGCAGATCCCGTTCGAATCGCTTAGAAATCGCGATCAACTGCCGCGCCCGTGGCCTCTGATAGAACCGCCGCTCCAAGGGCGTCACCATGCGCGGAAAAACCGAGGATCGCCACGAGCACGGGGGCATCGCCTTCGATTTGGCCGCAAGACACATGTGCCCCGTAATCACATCCGCGCTCCATGAACTCAGCCCTTGTGCATGAATCAAAGCGCCTTGCAATGACCGCAAAACCCTTTCCGCCGGACGGAGGAATGTCACCACGGTGCTCAACGCCGATCGCCTCCAGGCCCGAACCGGATGCCGCCTGACCTGCTCGGGCGCCCGCGCTCACAAAGGTCGAAAAAATCCGCACCCCCGCCTTGCCCTCCTTCGTTTGGTAATAGACGCCGGCATAGCGCTTGGCGAAATACTCATCCTCCAGGCTCTTCCTCTGAATCTCCTCCGGCGACTGCGTCATCCCATACGCTGCCGTCACCACGCCCAGCAGAATGAACAACCGAAAATAGCCCTTCACCTGATCCACTCCCCGCGTCAAATGGTAACCCAGCACGAACATCAACGACGGAAAGCACCAAGCCCGCAACGAGGCCAGCTTGACCACCCAGGGAAGATTCGAAGGAACAAAAAACCACGCCAAAGCGATCCCGTAAAAAACCAGGGCCGCTCTGGTCACGGCGCAATTCGGGAAAAAGCTCCGCCGGCCCTGCCTCAAAAAACACAGCAAAAGCGACAACATCAGCAGGGCATCGAAGACAAATGTCGTGGCCGGATGCCGGAATTTCAGCTTGATCCAGCCATGAAAGAAACCCACCACCACCGCCGCCACCACGATCAAATTGAGCCAGGCATCTCGAGCCAGCACCTCCCGAATCCGACCCCACCAGCCCACCGCGGTGCCTTCTCCCGCAACAGGATCGCCCGACGCCCGCGGCCTCAAACTTCCATGCTGTGATTTCCCCCTCACCGTGTCCTCGGTCAACCCAAAGCATCAACGTTCATCGTCCAGATGCCTCCACTCACTTTCCCAAACGGTTCCCGCCATTAGCATGCTCCCGCAAGATGGCCAAAAGTCGCTCGCAAACTCCAGCCGGATCACACAACGCACGCGCATGCGCGCGCCCCCGCTCCACGTCCTCCACTGTCTTTCCGCCCCCCACCGCTCGGCCAATCGCTTCCCGCCACAGCCTGGCGCGATAAGGATCCACCAACTCCCCATAGCCTCCCCCCAAGATTTCCTTCGCCCCCCCCAAATCCGACGCCACGATCTTCAGACCCGCCCCCAGCGCCTCCACCAACACCAACCCAAAAGTCTCCGCCTCCTGGCACGGATGCACGTAAACATCCGCGGCGTGCATCACCGCCCCCATGTCCTCGCGATGACCCAACACACGCACCCGGTCCGCCAGTCCCAATGTCACCGCCAGCGCCTCCACACTCCACCGCCACTTTCTCTCCTCCCGCGATCCCGCTCCCCCGGCAATCCAGTATTGCCATTCCTCCCCGTCCAAAGGCTCCTGAGCCATGGCCTCCAAGATGCGATCGTGTCCCTTCGACCGCGCCCATCGCCCAGCCTGAACCACCACACGCGCCCCCTCCCCCACCCCCAGTTCCCCACGCACTCGACGCCGGTCCGCCCACGCGTCCTCCGGATCAGACAACTCCGACGCCGGATGCAACACCCGCTTCGGGATGGTTCCGAACCATCCCGCTTCCTCCAAACGGCCCATCGAACAAACGCTGTTGCACAACACCAATCCCGGACGGCTCCGCCCAGCCCAACGATCCATCCACCGCCTTTCCGACACAAAATCATGCAGCCAGAAAACAAGCGGGGCGGGCCCTCGCTCGAGCATCGATCCAAAGTGGCAAAGCGCCCAATTGCTGTGGACCATCACCACGTCGGGGCGGGAGGCCCTTAACACTTCCCCCAGAACACGACGTCCCCAAAAACGAGTCCACGGCCATCGAGTCCGCACCGCCGACAAACGCCGCACCTCCACGCCTCGATCCCGCAGCATCGACGCGAACTGACCCTCAAAACAGACCGCAAATTCATGGCTCAAACCCGTCTTGCCCGCGTCCCGTGAAGCCAGAGTCAAAAGATGCCGCTCGATCCCCCCGAAGAGATTCCCGGATGTCACATGGAGCACCTTCACGACCTGCCTCCCCGGCTCACCTCCCCAAACACTTCCTCCAAAACGCGCACATGGGATTCCCATCCAAATCGATCCGCGCCCGCCAAGGCCTGCACGGACCACGACCGCAATCTCGCTCGATTCTGCAACGCCATTTCCAACGCATCGGCCAGTCGGTTGGCCGGGTCGGTTCCGGCATGCACCAGCCATCCATTCTCGTCATGACGCAACCATTCCGAAATCCCTCCCCGATCGAACGCCACGCTCGGCACCGCGTAAAAGGCCGCCTCCGGACCCACCATGCCGAAAGGCTCCGGCCATAAGCTCGGCACCACCATCAAGTGCGCCTTCCCCAGCATCTCGGCCTTGGCCTCCTCCCCCAACCAGCCTGTAAACCGAATCGAAAGGTGCCGGTGCCGGGATTGAATGCCCGACGCAAGACTTTCCCATGCCCCACGCGCGCTTCCATCCCCGGCCATGGTCAAGACCAACTCCTCGCCCTGCCGCTCCGCGATCCGATCCACCGCGCGCAACAACACGTCGCCACCCTTGGGAAGTTCCATTCGCCCCATGAATACAAGCCTCCACGGCGGCTAGTAATCCCGGTCCCCGCGACCCTGGACCTTCGCCTCCGGCCCAGCCGGAAAGGGCACGCGGCGAATCGGCACCCCTAACCCATATCGGGAGTACTCCCGCTCCAAATGAGCGCTGTGTGTCAGCAAGACACGCGCTCGGCGCAAGGTCTCCTGACGGTAACGCTGTTCACGGTAGAGCCGCCAGAGGGTCAGGGGATTCAACCCGCCGCAACGGCGAGGAAAATACTGAACCAAGCAACCCGGGCCAAACGGACGAGAACAAGGCTCGATCACCGGCCATCGGTGAGTCTTCGCACCGTCCACACACGCACCCGTGTACTGATGCAAAAACCACACGGTCTTCGCCCCAGCTGCCTCCCGATCCAAAGTCGCCCGCCGAAACCCGTGGGCGTAGATCAACTCGGGTTTCCACGAGCCTAGAAATGTCGCGACTTCCCCCCGGTGTTTCAACGGACCGTGCCACTCCACCCCCTTCCCCGCCACCCTTGCCCGGCTGCCTTCCGCCTCATCATTCTCGAACAAAAATGCGATCTCGGCCCCCCGCTCCCTCAGCCTCGGCACCAAGCCCGCCAGATAACGTTCCACCCCCCCGGCCATCCGCGGCGTCCAATTCGTTATCGCGATGCGCATCCCCGCGAGATCAGCTCAACCCCCTTCTCGAACCCGTTCTCCCCTCAACCCGAAGCATCCCGCTCGAACGAGTGCCTCCGCCGGGTCATGAATCCACTGGGTCATCACGCCTTCATTCAAGGTGCGGATCGCCGCGCAACGCAACGAAGAAACATCACCCTTGGAACGGCAGTTGAACGTGGTGAAGATTTGCAAAAGCCTGGATGAGAGAGGCATGACGAAGAACCAGAGGTGCATTCGGAGGTTGTCGGTGACCGGGTTGTCGTGGTCACGCAGACAGCCCCGTCTGGACAGACCCCTTCGGGATGCACGGAAGAACAAGGCCTCTCCTTGATGGATCTGGTGCGTGATTCGGAATGGGGTG
Organism: Verrucomicrobiota bacterium; assembly: GCA_016871495.1. Taxonomy (NCBI): domain Bacteria; kingdom Pseudomonadati; phylum Verrucomicrobiota; species Verrucomicrobiota bacterium. Next base: position 14,793 of record VHDF01000046.1, read on the forward strand.
ATCGTCACGACCTTGCGAAGATTCCGGAAGGGCAATGGCCGTTTCAAGCATCATGCCCCAGGCAGCCCCACGCAAAAAAGCGTGGCAAGAAGTCCCCGCCTTACTACCCTCCCGCCCATGGATCCTTTGCTGAAACTCCTCGCCACCGACGCCTCGCTCAACCGCGCCCAGATCGCCGCCGCACTGCAAATGGACGAATCGACGGTGGAATCCAAAATGCGCGGATACCAAGAGGACGAAATCATCCTCGGCTACCATGCCATCCTCAACGAAGAGAAACTCGGCCTGGACCTCGTGCGCGCCGTCATCGAGGTCAAGATCACCCCCGAGCGCGAAGGCGGCTTCGACAAACTCGCCGAACGCATCGCGCGCTACAGCGAGGTCCGCTCCTGCGCCCTCATGTCCGGCGGCTACGACCTCCTCGTCGTGGTGGAAGGCGCCAACCTGCGGGAAGTAGCCAGTTTTGTCTCAGAAAAACTTGCCACCCTCCAAGGCGTTCTCTCCACCGCCACCCACTTCATGCTCAAACCCTACAAGGAACAAGGGGTCCTGATGAAAGCGGAACGGGTCGAGGAGCGCCTAGCCGTGGCTCCCTAACCTCCCGGAATTCCCACTTTACACTCGGGAACCCGAAAAGGCATGCTCCGCCGGTGTTTTCAGTGACCCTTCAGGCCGGGCGCAACCAACCCGCACCCAGCGCCTCCCCAACAAGTTCATTCGCCCCTCCGCTTCGACTTTCCGAAGCGGTTGAAAAGTCCCAACGTTACCTCCTCCGCGAGCAAAAACCCGAGGGTTATTGGGTCGGCGAGTTGATTGTCGATAGCACCCTCGTCGCCGATAAACTGGCCTACCACCATTGGGCCGGCGATACCGATCCCGAATGGCAGCGCAAAGCCGTCAACCACATCTTCGCCATGCAGCTCCCGGACGGGGGCTGGAACATCTATTACGGCGGCCCGGCGGAGGTCAATGCCACCATCAAGGCCTACCTCGCCCTCAAGCTCGCCGGCGTTCCGGTCACCGATCCGCGCATGCTCCGCGCCCGCGAAATGGCCAAGAACCTGGGCGGTGTTCCCCGCATGAACACCTTCTCCAAACTCTACCTCGCGCTGCTCGGCCTCTACCCTTGGAAATACGTCCCCACGATCCCCTGCGAAGTCATTCTCATCGGGAAATGGTTCTACGTGAATTTCAACGAGATGAGCAACTGGAGCCGGTCGATGCTCGTCCCGCTCGCCATCATCAACCATTTCAAACCCACCCGCCCGCTCAATCCCACCGTCACGCTCGACGAACTCTACCCCGAGGGCTACCACGAGCGCGACCTCGCCCTCGCCAGGGACCCCGAACTCTTCACCTGGCGCAATTTCTTCCTTGGCCTGGATCGGCTCCATAAATTCGCCGAGTGGTTCGCTCAAAATAAAATTCATCCCTTCCGGCGCCGCGCCTTGAAACGTGCCGAGGCCTGGATGCTCGAACGCTTCGAAGGCTCCGACGGACTGGCGGCCATCTTCCCCGCCATGCTCAATGCCCTCATCGCCCTCAAAGCACTGGGCTACCCCGACGACCATCCCCAAGTCCGACGGGCCGAGCGCGAACTCAAAAAACTCGAGCACGAAACCGCCCAGAGCGTCCGCATCGAACCGTGTTTCAGCCCCGTCTGGGACTCCGCCATCGTCGCCATCTGCCTCCGCGAATCCGGCGTGCCCGCCGATCATCCCGCCATGAAGAAAGCGGGTGAATGGCTCATGACCAAGGAAATTCGCTTCCGCGGCGACTGGCACTACAAGAACCCCACCCCCGTCGAACCCAGCGGATGGGTGTTCGAATACGAGAACAAATGGAATCCGGACGTGGATGACACCGCCATGGTGTTGCTCGCGCTCCGCCAAATCCCCACCGGCAACCCCGCGGCCCGCAACGAATGCTTCCAGCGCGGGCTCAACTGGATGATGACCTTCCAGTGCAAAGACGGAGGCTGGGCCGCCTTCGACAAGGATTGCACCAAGAGCATCCTCGAGAAGGTCCCCTTCGCCGATCACAACGCCATGCTCGACCCGGAATGCGCCGACATCACCGCGCGCATCCTGGAATTGCTCGGTTACGAAAAATTCGACAACCGAAATCCCCAAATCCAACGAGCGCTCCAATACCTGCGCGCTCAACAAGAGCCCGACGGGTCCTGGTACGGACGCTGGGGCGTCAATTACGTTTACGGAACCTGGCAGGTTCTGCGCGGACTCCGCGCGCTCAATCACCCGATGAACGAGCCGTGGCTTCACCAAGCCCGCGGCTGGCTCGAAAGCGTGCAAAACGAGGACGGCGGGTGGGGCGAACGCTGCAACACCTACGACGATCCCGTTTTCAAAGGCAAAGGCCCTTCGACCCCCTCGCAAACGGCCTGGGCCGTCATGGGCTTGTGCGCGTTCGACGATCCGTCCAACCCCAACCTCATTCGCGGCGTTCAATACCTCATCGACAATCAGAATCCCGATGGATCCTGGTCCGAACTCGAAACCACCGGCACCGGATTCCCGCGTGTGTTCTACTTGAAGTACGACATGTACCGGAATAGCTGGCCCCTGCTGGCCCTCGCAACCTATCGCAAGCTGCTCGATGGCCAGGCGGCACAAGTCGGCGATCCCCGCCGGACGGTTCAGAGTTGATGGACGGCATCCTGGTGACGTTTGCGCTCCCTGAAGAAGCGGCTCCCTTCCGCCAGTCCTGGCGCGCCACCGCAATCCCCAGCAGGGTCGAAATCCTCGTCGGAGGCATGGGCACGGCCCAGACCACCCGGCGAGTCCTCCGTCACATCCAGGCCACCCGCCCCGCTCTGACGCTGACCTGCGGCTTCGCCGGTGGACTGCACCCCTCGCTTCGCCCCGGCGACGTGCTTTTCCACGCCGATCCCAACGAATCTGCCGCGCCTCGCCTGCAACAATGCGGCGCCCGTCCCGCCCGCTTCCACCACGTCGAATCCATCGTGGCCACCGCCCAGGCCAAAGCCCATCTGCACGCTCAGACCGGCGCGGACGCCATCGACATGGAATCCAAACTGATTCGCGATGAATGCGCCCGCCTCGGCCTTCGATCTCTCACCCTGCGCGTCGTCTCAGATACGGCCGGCGAGGACTTGCCGGTGGATTTCAATCGTTGGACCCGTCCCGACCAGACTCTGAATCCATGGGCCATCGCGCGCGACCTGCTTGCTCGTCCCGCCCTGGTGCCCGAACTGATCCGATTGCGACGCAAACTCAACCACTGCGCCCACCGCCTCTCCAACACTCTCCTCGAATTCCTGGCCGGAGAATCATCGCCGCCCAGTCGGCAGGGCGAAAACGAAAACACAGCGACATGCTCGCCGGAGTGAGCCTGGAAATGCGGAAGGAATGTCGCCCCGAAGCCATCTCAACACTCGTGGGCTTCACCCCGCCGGGGCACGATGACCTTGGCATGGGGCTTCATTTTCTCCAGCGCCTCCGCCAAGGCCAGCGATTGCTCCTCCTCCCCGTGCACCACGAAAATCTTGCGGAGCGGCCCCGAGATCCGGCGCACATGATCCAGCAACTCGCTCCGATCCGCGTGACCCGACAAATAATCCACCAGGAGCACCCTCGCCTTCACCTCGTGCGGCTCCCCGAAAATGTTGACCGGACTCTTCCCGGAAAGAATCTGGTGCCCCAGGGTGTGCTCGGCACAATAACCAATGAATAGAATCAGGTTCTCGGGATTCCCGATGTGATTCGCCAAATGATGCCGGACCCGCCCGGCTTCCGCCATGCCTGAGGCCGAAATGATGATCGCCGGCCCTTGCAAGGTGTTGAGTTTCTTCGACTGCTCCACGTCGCGAATGTAGGTCAGATTGCCCATTTCAAACGGACTCGCCACGTCCCTCAAAAACTTGTAAGTTTCCTCGTTAAAACACTCCGGATGCAACCGGTGCACTTCCGTGGCGTTCACACTCAGCGGGCTATCCACAAAAATCGGGGCGTCCGGAAGCTTGTTTTCCCTCGAGAACTGGTTCAGCGCATACACAAATTGCTGCGTCCGACCCACCGAAAATGCGGGGACGATCACCTTGCCCCCGCGCTCCAAAGTCTGCAACGCCGTCCGCAACATCTCCGCCGCGGTGTCCTTCGATTGATGCTCGCGTCCACCATAAGTCGATTCGATCTGCAGGTAATCGACATTTTCCACCGGCTGCGGGTCGCGCAGGATCAAATCCCTGCCCCGGCCAATGTCGCCCGTGAACAAATAACGCGACCGCTGGCTTGAGGAGGGGTCGCGCAAATCCAACACCACCTGCGCCGAGCCCAGAATATGACCCGCGTCCCGGAACGTCACCGTGACCCCGTTCGCCACTCGAACCGGACGATCATAGCCGACCGCCACAAATTGACGGATCGCCATCTCGGCGTCGGTGGAAGTGTAAAGCGGCTCGACCGGAGGTTGTCCGCGCTTGGCCCTTTGCTTGGACACAAACTCGGCGTCGGAACGCTGAATGTTCGCTGAATCCTCCAGCATGATGCTCGCCAAACTCCGCGTCGCAAAAGTGCAGTAAATGCTTCCCGTGAATCCCTGTTTCGTCAGATTCGGAAGATTGCCGCAGTGGTCCAAATGAGCATGGCTGAGGACGACCGCATCCAGACTCGATGGCGCAAAAGGAAAACAACAATTGCGCTGAATCGACTCCTCCCGCCGGCCCTGATACAGGCCGCACTCCAATAAAATCTTTTGACCGAACACTTCCAACAAATACATCGAGCCCGTGGTGGTGCGAGTGGCCCCCAGGAAATGCACTTTCATGCGCGCCATTGTGTTCCCGATGGCTCGAATGTCGAGGCTGACCGTTCAAAAAACCTGTGACTTTGCGGTCTGCTTCACTCAGTATTTGCTGTGCGGGCCACCAAGCTCCACTGCGGCCGCCCAAGTCTCATGGAATCTCCTCTCCTTTCAACGGCGCGGCCTTTCCGGCTCTGCCTCCCTCGCCTTCTCCGGACCCTGCGCGACGCCCTTGCCCTATCCTCGCTGATGCTGCTCGCTTCGCTCGTTGCCACCGTGGACGCCCACAGCCAAACGGCGCCAGCCGGCGGCATCCTTCGGGAAGTTTATTAAGGCATTCCAGGTTCCACACTGTTCGAACTCACAAACGCCCCCGGCTTCCCAAGCCAGCCGTCCTCGACCAACATCATCCGCGACTTCTTCGAGGCGCCCTCGGATTTTGACGATCAATATGGCCAGCGCCTCCGCGGATTCCTTCTCCCCCCCATCACCGGCGAGTACGTCTTCGACATCGCCAGCGACGACCAGTCCACCCACTGTCCCGGGACCGCCGGGAAACCTTCGTCGAAATCCACAACCCGGGCGAAACCCCTGTCGTCCTCAGCGATTGGCGGCTCGAAGGAGGCATTGAATTCAACTTCCCCCGCGGCCTCACCCTGGCTCCCCGCAGCTACCTCGTTGTGGCCAAGGACGCCGCCCACCTCTCCACGCTCTTTACCAATCTTCATTCCACCAACCTCATCGGAAATTTCACCGGCAATCTGTCTCTCAACAACGACCGCATCTCCCTCAGCATGCCCGAATGGATTGTCGGGACGAACAACGCGGGAGGACCCGTTACCCATCTCGTCCACGTCCCCGTCGAAACCGTCGAATACCACGGCGGCGGTCGATGGGACGAAGCCGCCGACGGCGGCGGAGCCAGTTTGGAAAGATTGGACGTCCGCTCCGATCCCGCAGAGCCGTCCCATTGGGCCGCCAGCGACGAGAGATTCAGAGCACCTTGGACCACCATCTCCACGACAGGAGTTCTGGACCATACCAGCACCGCGTTCCAAGCGGATCATGTCCAAGTCCTCCTCATGGGCGCGGGCGAATGTCTTGTCGACAATATCGAAGTCCTTTCGGGCGACGACTCCAATCTCGTGGTGAACGGAGACTTCGAATCGGGGCTCACCCGGTGGACCTTGCGAGGCACCCACGCCGCTTCCCGGGTGAGCTCCGAAGGATTCAAGAGCTCACGCAGCCTGCAACTCGTCGCCTCCGCGCGGGGTGATACCGGACCCAACCAGGCCATGGTTCCCCTCCGCTCGACCATTCCCCGCGGCGCCACCGCCACGATTCGTGCCCAGGTCCGGTGGCTCCGTGGCAACCCGGAAATCCTGTTCCGTTTGCACGGGAACGGGCTCGAAGCCGCCGGGCGAATGAAGGTTCCTCCCGGTGCCGGCACACCAGGCAGCGCGAACACCCGGACCCTCGAAAACCTTGGCCCCGCGATCAGCCAGGTCACCCACCATCCCGCCCTCCCTGCCGCCGGCGAAGCCATCCGGATTTCCGCTCTGATCACCGATCCCGACCGGGTTCAATCCGCGCGACTTCTCTACCGCCTCGACCCCTCCATTACCGTTCCCTCAACCAATCTCGTCGATAACGGCACGCTCGGGGATGAAGTTGCCGGCGACGGAATTCATTCCGTCACCCTCCCTGGACAAGCCGCCGGTGTCGTCCTCGCCTTCTCGATCGAAGCCTCGGATTCCGCCTTCGCAGCCGGACGATCCGTTTTCCCCTCGGACGCTCCCCTCCGGGAATGCCTCGTCATGTTTGGAGGACAACGCCCTCCAGGCGGCTTGGGCAATTACCATCTCTGGATCACTCAAGCGACCGAGGATCGCTGGATCGACCGCGGGCCCGGCAGCAACGATTCCTTTGACGCCACGTTCGTCGATGGAAACGGACGCATCGTTTACAACATCCGCACGCTCTACAGCGGAAGCCCTTTCCATTGGCGAGCCTACAACGGCCCGCTTGGCAACAACTGCAATTACCTGCTCCAGTTTCCCAAGGATGACCTCTTTCTGGGCGCTCGCGATTTCGTCCTGAATCCTCCCTCCAATCTCGGCAACGACAACACCGCCCAGCGCGAACAAACCTTCTATTGGATCGCCAGCCAACTCGAACAACCCGTCACCCACCGACGTCAACACCGGTTCTATCTGAACGGATTCCAGCGCGGCAACCCCGCCAGCGGGTTCCTCTTCGAAGACGCCCAGCAGCCCAACGGCGACTTCGTCGAAACTTGGTTCCCATCCGACCCGGACGGCGAACTCTACAAGATTGAGGACTGGTTCGAATATGACAATGCCGCCCTCGGATTCAGCAATGTGGACGCCTCTCTCCAAGACTTCCTGACCTCGGGAGAATCCAAGAAATTGGCGCGTTACCGATGGACCTGGCGGAAACGCTCGCTCCAAAATGACGAATCGGCTCACGACTATTCTCAACTCTTCGCGCTGGTGGACGCGGTCAACGAGCCGATCGCGGCCGCTTACACGGATCGTGTAAACCAACTCGTTGATGTCGAGCAATGGATGACCGCCATCGCGCTTCGCCACGCCGTCGGTGATTGGGACGCCTACGGATACCGTCGTGGCAAGAACATGTATGCTTACAAGCCCGAACAAGGCCGATGGAGACTCCTCCACTGGGATATCGCCTTCGGAATCGGCCAGGGTGACGGTCCCACCACCGACCTCTTCTCAACCATCGAGCCCGTCGTCCGGCGCATGTTCCAGCACCCGCCTTTCCGAAAACTCTACCTCCAGGCCTTCCAACGCATCGTGGACGGCCCTTTCAATCCCGCCAATCTTGACCCCGTCATCGACGCCCGCCACGCCGCTCTCATTGGAGCCGGACTGCCCATCGCCAATCCCAATGCCATCCGATCCTTCATCCGTTCCCGACGTAATTTCATCTCACAAACGTTATCCTCCAACCAGGCCCCGTTCCAACTCACCTCCATCCCTGAATCGTCCACGACCAACCGCAGCTTCATCGAAATCACAGGCACCGCCCCCCTTCAAGTCAAAGAAATCCTTGTCAATGGTGTCTCCCATCCTGCCCGCTGGTCCTCCGTCAACCACTGGACCATCCTCACCGCACTCCAGCCAGGGACGAATGGATTGCAGTTCTCAACCTTGAACCTGGACGGCCTTCCGGATCCCACCAACAAGATCTCCATCACCATCCACTACCTGGCCTCCTCCGAAACCTCGCCTCCCACTCCGGTCATCAGCGAAATCCAATTGGGACAACTCCGCAGCCGGAGGCGAGTTTCTTGAAATCTTCAATCCCTCGTTCAGCCAGGCCTATGACCTTTCGGGCTGGAAGATCTTGGGCGCCGGAGTGGAATTCCCGGCCAGCACCATCCTCAAACCCTTGGGCTTTCTCGTGATTCCCAGGGACCCCGAGGCCCTCCGTAACGCCTTCGGCCAAGACCTCCCCATCGCCTCGCGCTTGGAAAGCCGGCTCGACGGATCAGGGGCCGTGCTTCGACTTGTTCGACCCGGGGCGGCTCCCGGTTCACCAGACTTGGTTGATGCAGTGAGATACGAATCGAACGATCCATGGCCGATCCCCAGCGTTCCGGGCGCTTCTCTCCAGCGTCTGAGCCATGAAACACCCGGCATCGGATTGCTCCCCCTCGCCTGGGGCGCCGTAAATGCACAAGCGGGCCCTGGCGATGACTGGAAGTATGTGTCGGTTTCAGGACGCCCCACCGGCTCCACTCTCTTGATTCAACTCGCCGAACTGGGAGAGGTTCTCCTCGACGAGTTCAACCTCGTCGAAGGCCCCATCCCGGGAGCGAATCCCAATCTCCTCGCCAATCCCGGCTTCGAATCCACCGGCATCTGGCAATTCGACCTAGCCTACGCGTCGAGTCTCGTCGTGGGGACGGATGCCCTCGAAGGCCGCAACGCGCTCCGCCTCTCGGCCACCGCCGCTCCGTCTTCATCCCAGGCCGTCCGCCAGTCGCTGAGGAGCCCCCTCCAATCAGGACAACTCTACACATTGAGCTTTTGGTACAAGCCGCTGCGAGGGGGGAGGCCAATTGACAGTCGGTTTCGCCAACAACTCTTTCTCCACCTCCGTCGCACTCTCCCAAGCCACCCTTCCCCTCGCCACGCCCGGAGCCCCCAACAACCTCAATCCCGCAACCGGCAAACTGGAAATTGTCGAGACTCGGTTGGATCCAGCCGGCCTCTCCATGACCTTCACTTCGTCGGCCGGAATGACTTACTTTCTTGAGGCGGCAGACCAATTGCAAGGAGCCCACTGGAGAGTGATCGGGCCTCTTGCCACCGCATCCTCCAACCGCACAACCGTCCGCGACACCCAACCCCCGCGCTCCGGCATGCGCTTCTACCGCGTCGTCCAAACCACCGGCAGCTCCTCTCCCGGCAACCGCTGATTCCATGGCTCCGTCTCCATCTCGTTATTTCCCTCCATGCCTGGCCCGGATATTTCATACTGAGCTTGAATCCGCGACAGTGTGCCGCGTGAGGTCACGCGGCCTACAATCGCGCCTGCCTCTGTGTTCGTAGGCCCCGGTGTCCTCACCGGGCGTTCCGTGCATCCCAAAGCTGCCTGTCGTGTGGCACAGGCTGCCCAGCCTGCCGTATCGCCGACGGTCAGTCGGCCCGGCGGGTGAAGAACGAGGCCCTTCCATGCTCTCCAATCGCCTGGTTCCCTTCGTCGCCCCGCAGGCTGGGCAGCCTGCGCTACAGCAGACAGGGCTGTCTGCGTTACCACGACAACCCGGTCACCGACAACCTCTGCATGCACCGCCAGGACTTTGGGGAGGGGATCTAGTCTTGCCCGACCCTGGGCCTATCAAGCAGAATAACCCTGAAAACACTTCGCACCCATAAAATATGGCACTCAGACTCGGCGATCTCGCCCCCAATTTCACCTCGGAAACCACGGACGGAACCATCGACTTCCACCAATGGCTCGGATCGAGCTGGGGAATCCTTTTCTCGCACCCTGCCGACTATACCCCCGTCTGCACCACCGAACTCGGCATGGTCGCCAAAATCAAACAGGAATTCGAGAAGCGCAACGTCAAGGTCATCGCTGTCAGCGTGGACCCTCTCGATTCCCACCACGGCTGGATCAAAGACATCAATGAAACCCAGGCCTGCGTGATGAACTTCCCCATCATCGCCGATCCCCAAAAGAAGGTGGCCACCCTCTATGACATGATCCACCCCAACGCGGACGATAAAGCCACCGTCCGCTCCGTCTTCGTCATCGGGCCGGACAAAAAAATCAAGCTCACCCTCACTTACCCCGCCAGCACCGGACGGAATTTCCTCGAAATCCTTCGCGTCATCGATTCCCTGCAACTCACCGCCCAACACAAAGTCGCCACTCCCGCCAATTGGGAAAGCGGCCAGGACTGCATCGTCGTGCCCGCCCTCTCCGACGACGATGCCACCAAACTCTTCCCCCGCGGTTTCCGCAAAGTGAAACCCTACCTCCGCTATACCCCGCAGCCGAACCAATAGCAGCGTCAACTCACAACCGCCAAAGCCTCCCGGCGGCCCGTCGGGAGCCTCCCAAACTGCTGGACGAGGAAACCTTCCCACGCCCTCAGAAACACCGCATACCCCGCCTGCCCGGGAAGGAACTCCGCGTCTGCGCATCCCCGTTCCTTTCGGAATCGCTCCAGCCAGGTTCTCCCCTCCGATCGCACCGGAAACTCCGCCGACGCTGGCAATAATCCGAGCCAGTCCATAAAACGCACCTCAAACCGAATCAACCCCATCGGCGCGTCCTCTTGGCTCTCGATCCCGTCCAACATCGAATTCAGGAGTTCAAAAAGACCCGGTAACGGCGTGTCAGCCTCGGTGCAGTGCTCGACCCAGCGAATCGCGCACGATGCCGCCCTTAAAGAACCGATTTCGGCCCGTAATCCCGGCCAACCCCGAACGAACTGCACCTCCTTCAAAGCATGCAAATCGCCACGGTGGCTCTTCACCCACAGAATCTCGCATTGATGAAGAAGATCCAGCTTTCCTCGAAAGGGTGATTTCGGTCGCAACGCTCCTCGGGCCATCGTGGCCATTCTCCCGTGCTCGCGGGTGAGCCAATGCACAATCAGGCTCGTTTCGGAAACCAGCCTCACCCTCAGCGCCAGCGCCTCGCCCCTCGCTTCATTCATGCCGCGCTCAAACCGCGCCCCTCCAACTCCAACGCCATCCCCGGCGCCGCCTCAGCCTCCCAGGAAAGAAACTCCCCTATCCCTCGCTTCATCTTCTCCATGGCCAAAATGCCCACCATCGCGGCGTTGTCCGTGCAATACCGCTTCTCCGCCAACCGGCATTCGATCCCCGATTCCCGCGCTTGATCCATCAAGGTCTCCCGCAAGCGCCCGTTGCAAACCACCCCGCCCGAAGCCGTCACCAACCCAACCCTCTCCCGCTTCGCCGCCCTCAACAGCTTCACCGCCAAAACCTCCACAATCGCCTCCTGCACGCTGGCGCAAGTATCCGCCCGTCCCTCGGATGAATCCAGAATACCCTTGCGATCCCGTAAAAAATATTTCACCGCAGTCTTCAAACCGCTGAAGCTGAAGTCGTCGTCCGCATCATCGCGCTTCGGACGCGGAAAATCGAACGCCCGCGAATTGCCTCCCCTCGCCATCGCCTCAATTTGAGGTCCTCCCGGATATCCCAACCCCATCATCTTTGCGACCTTGTCAAAACACTCCCCGGCGGCATCATCCAGCGTCCCCCCCAGAATGCGATGCTCGAACAGACCGCCACACCGCGCCAACAAGGTGTGGCCGCCACTCACGATGAGCGAAACATGGGGCCGAAAAGCATCCAGATTCGACCTCGATGGCTCACCCCCCATCCAGGCGGAATAGAGATGCGCTTCATGATGATGAATGCCCAGGACAGGAACCCCCAGGCACAACCCGGCCGATAAAGCCACCCGCACCCCCGAAGACAACGCGCTCGGAAGCCCCGGCCCTCGCGTCACCGCCATCGCGTTCATCGAATGCGCCGAACAGTTCGCCCTCGCCAAAGCCTCCGCTATGACCCGGCCCAACTGCCTCAAGTGCTCACGCGCCGCCAACTCAGGAACAACCCCCCCGTACTCCGCATGCACCGCGATTTGCGAGGACACGACATTCGAAAGCACACACCCGTCCTCAATCACCGCCGCACTCGTTTCATCGCACGACGTCTCTAGCGCAAGCAGTCGCATGCGATCTTCTCGAGGGATGCCATCGTCCAGCGACAACCGAAGATTCGAATCCTCTTCAAGGCGCCGGCGCCGGGGAGGAGGTCTTGGCGCCCGCCCGGTTCACGTAAAGCATGATGCCCTTCAAGTAATCCACGGCTCGCTCCAACTGAATGTCCTTCGCCGTCTTCACACGCTCCCGCCGGTCTTCCTCCAAACTCTCCAAGGCGCCCGGGACGCGCTTCAAATACAAGGCCTCTTCGTCCTCCGCAGTCATGGCCACCACACTGTCGGGAGTAATCCCCTTTTCATGAATCACTTTGTGACTCGGCGTGTAATACTTTGCGGTCGTCAATTTCAACGCCGATCCGTCCGCCATTGGCAAAATGCTCTGCACGCTTCCCTTCCCAAAAGTCTGCTCTCCGAGAATGAAGGCGCGCCCCAGGTCCTGCAGGCAGCCCGCCACAATTTCCGACGCGCTGGCGCTGCTTCCGTTCACCAACACCACCATGGGCAGCTGCTGCAGCGGATTCCTGCCCTCCGCTCGATACTCATTCTTCATTCCTGGCGTCCGCCCTTCGGTGGAAACCACCAGGCTCTTTCGCGGAAGAAACTTCTCGCAAACCTTCACCGCCTGATCCAGCAACCCCCCCGGATTCCCCCGCAAATCCAAAATCAAACCCCGCATCCCATGGCCCGCGGACTTCTTCAACGCCTGATCGAGCTCATCGCTGGTTTGTTCCCCAAACTGCCGGATGCGCACGTAACCAATCTTGTTCTCCAGCAGGGTGTAGTCGTGTTTCCCTTCGATGTCCCGCACCGTGTCCACTTTGATCTCCGCCCTCGTCAACGTGATGTCTTTCGTGAGATTGGAAGACGGCCTGAAAATGGTGAAGTTCACCACCGTCCCTGGCTTGCCCTTCAAGCGCTTGACCGCGTCCTCCAAGGAAAACTTCTCCGTGCTCTTGCCCTCGATCTTGATGATCCGGTCCCCGGCCAGCACGCCTGCTTTGAAGGAAGGCGAGTCCTCCATGGGCTCGATCACCGTCAGGACACGGTCCCGGCTGAATCCGACCTGAATGCCCACCCCTCCGTAGGCCCCTTCGGTGTCCTTGCGCAAATCCTCGAACTTCGGCGGTTCCAAGTATTCACTGTGGGGATCCAACGACGTCATCATCCCCCGAAGCGCGCCGCGAAAAAGGTCCTCGTAATCCACCTTCTCCCCGTCTACGTATTCCTGCCGCACTTTCTCCATCACCCGCATGAACGTTTCAATATGCGGATAGGGATTCTCGGCGGCTCCGCTCTGGGCGGCGGCGAGATAAACCCTCGCCCCCATCAAGACATTCGCGGCCAAGGCGGCCCCAAGCAGGGAATACAATATGCGCTGTTTCATGGTGAACGATCGAACCATCGCTCTGACAATTCTTGAGGAAGTTAACGGCATGCCCGGCTCAATGCAAGCGACGCGGAACTCCAAATCTCACCACGCTTGACGGCCTCACAAACCGCCCCGTATTCTCGATCCCGGTTGGTGGTCGTAGATCAATGGTAGATCCCCAGATTGTGGTTCTGGTTGTTGCGGGTTCGAGTCCCGTCGGCCACCCCATCCTTCGCCCCTCGCTCGGCTTCGGGGCTACGGATGGCGGAGCCATCTGATTGGGAGAAGGAAGATCAGGTCGAAGGATGCCCTCCGAAGCCCCGAGTGAAGTGGAGAGGCGTAGGAGGGCCGCAGTGCAAGGAGGAGTTCAAAGGAGTCTGCCATGTTTTCCGTTTGCCGCATGGTCAGCACGGCTTCGCCAGACCGTGCCTGCACGGGCTTCCCGAACGACCTCCGCCAACGCCACGGCAACCACCCTCGCGGCTGCAATCCCACCACCGCTCCGTTCCGTCCCCGACGCCTCACCTCTTATGCCGCCTTCGAAATCGAGCGAACAGCTCGACAGTTCGAGCGCTATCTCAAATCCGGTTCCGGCGACACCTTCGCCCTGAAGCGGTTTTGGCCAAACCACATACACCCAGTGGACCCGCCAGTTCATGACGCCTGCCACAACGCAAACAGAAGAGGAGGTTGATATGACCGACACCAGAGGTTTCGATGAATGCGATGCGATCAAGTGGACCGTTTGCGATTTAACGAAGCGAACACCGGTGCGCGTCGAAGCGGATCACCGGGAACGGACCAGCGGCGTCATCGAGGCATTGACCGCCATGCCCGAAGTGCGTGTTGCAATCTGCCCATTGAGCACAGGGGATTACCGAGTAGATGGTCGCTGCGTCTTCGAACGTAAGACTTATGCCGACTTCGCTGCCTCGGTGGTGGATGGCAGGCTCTTCCGTCAAGTGACACGGTTGGCTGCCACTCCCGGGACTTCGGCGCTCGTGCTCGAAGGTTTGGAGCGCGATTGGGAAACCGTCGGCGTTGCGCGCGAAGCGCTGCAAGGGGCCTTGATCAGTGTCGAGATGGTATTTGGGCTGCCGATACTTCGATCCAGTGGCCCCATGGAAACTGCTCGACTCATGCTGTATGCGGCACGCCAGATTCAGCGAATGGAACGTGGCGTCGTGATCCGCCACGAACGCCGTCCCCGCAAGCAGCGTCGGCTGCAATTGCATGTGCTCCAGGGTTTGCCTGGAATCGGGCCGCAGCGAGCGGCCCTGTTGCTTGAACACTTCGGCAGCATCGCTGCCGCGATGCAGGCGACCGAGCCGCAATTGATGCAAGTTGACGGTCTGGGAGAGGTGGGAGCCCGTCGAATTGAGACACTCCTCCATGCCCAATGGGAGCGGACCGCCGAATCTGCCCCGCCGCCCCCTTGAGCGCAGCACCGTTGCGAACCGAACCGCAGTGGATTCGATCTTCAAATTGCATTCAACTTGTGTGGGTTCCGCCGCTCGGTCGAGGTACGCGAAGGGAATAGGAATGACGTTGCCAATACTGTCCGGAAACTCGATTATCATTTGTAAATTGTTGCACAGGAGCCAGCTCTTGGAACGTGTTCGGGTTCGATTTTCGTGGCACCGGCGGCCTGCTTGTCTCAAGAATTCGCGGTTGGATTTCGTCCGTCTTACGCTCTTCTGCCTTGCCGGATGGATTAATCAAGGCCAGAGACTGCCTGAGGGACCTGGTCTTGATTGGCGAACCCTCGCTCCCACGTGCCGTCTCTGAGTTCGTCGTCCACTACCACCGGGAGCGCCGACATCAGGGTCTCGTCAAGCCGACGACAGAGGGCGAGATCCGTTGCCGGTCACGACTGGCGACCTCATCCACTACTACCATCGTAGAGCCGTGTAAAACCGCATGAATTCGAATTTCCGGACGGCACGGCATCGCACTTTACGCCCGGCGAGCACTGGGTTACCCTCCGACTAAGTTGATTGTTCCCATTTCCAAAATTCAGGTCCGCCGCGACGAGGATGACGTGTGGATTGCCAAGTCCAACCTGATGCCGGGCTGTCACGCCCACGGGCAGGACCGGGGGGAGGCCATCCTCCGGTTTCAACAAGCCGCCAAGGCCCATCTGAAGGCCCTGCTGGAAACGGGCCGGCCCATTCCCCCAGCCTTTCGCGACAAGTTCGTCATCACTGCCTGACCTGTGGGCAAATACCCGTCCTGGAACTGCCGTCAACTGGAGCACCGGCTCCGCGAAATCGGCTGCGAACTCCTCCGCACGGCCGGCAACCACCGGCATTAATCGAACCCCCTCCGACCCGACCGCCTCATCACTTTTGCCTGGCATCCGAGTGACGTGCCGCGCGGCATCATCGCTGACATTATCGAGGATCTCGGCGTCCGGCGCGACGACTTCTACTTCAAAAAGTTCTGACCCTGTAGGGTGTGGAAATTCATCTGTGATTCGAAGTAAGTGGGCGAATGCGATCATTTGGAGGTCGCGATTGGCTTGACTGAGAAGTGTATCGTCAATGCGCGAGCCTCAATGCGCTCCGTCCGGTGGGAGCGAGGCCAGACTGCTCTCCGGGTTTCGATCGAGACAGACCTCTGCGCATCGGCGAAACCAACCGACCGCGTGGAAGCGTAAAGCGCGATCGTCAGGCAGCCTCGCGAACCCGGTAGTGATTCAGGAGCCCGCCCAAGCCCGACTCAAGTTCAACCTGTTTAACCTCGGCGGCACGGTCCGGATAATCAAAAGAAATCGAGATGACGTTTGCGATTCCTTGATGGGGACGTCGATGATTGTGAAAAGCCTCAATCGACTTGAGCACATGCCGAAGATGGGATTCACCCAAAAGGATCAGACTGTCGAGGGTCTCGCGGATTTCGCGAACATGCCGTTCGGCGAATGCGTTGCACTGCGGTGCCATCGGCGGCGTTCGAATCACCTCGATCCCGTCCGCTCGAGTGATGGGATCGAAGGGCATGAACACGGAATCGCGGTCGTGAATGAGATCGCGGCACGGCAACCCCGATTCGCCGAGAAACATGGAAAAATTGCGCGCCTGCTGAGCGGTCCAATCGCCATTGCGATGCGGCGTGCAACCTGCGACCAAGACGCGCCGCGTGCCCAGGTGAATGAAGAACAGAACGTAGAACGTGACCCAACCGCCCAGTGTCCAGACCTCCTCGGTAAAGAAATCGGCCGCCCAAGTGACATCAAGGCTTGAGGCCGAAGAGCAGGAGAATTCTGCGGTCGGCATCAGTCCTGGGAATGCGAGTGCCGAACTTGCTCCGCAGAATCTTATTCTCCTGGCGCAGACAGTCGTTTTCGCGAACGAGATCCCGATTGAAAATTGTCTGAATCCTGGCGACCAAAGGATTTACGCCGTTCGATGACATCAAAGGATCATGGCGGCAAAGACCAGATGGCAGCAAGCGAAACCGATTGCAATTGAATAACTTCCGATCGGATTGAAATCGGCGGATCAATTTGCACACCCTACAGGCGGAACTGCGCTTGAGGCTTCCGCCTATGCCGTGTTAAGGTTCCGCCGTGAGCACGCTCGCAGAAATTGAAGCCGCCGCCGATGCGCTCCCACCGGAGCAGAAGCAAGAGCTTTTTCTTTTCCTTGCGGCGCGATTGCGCGGTGCGGGGCAACTTCCTCCACCGCGTGAATTCACCCGGGAACAAATCGAAGCCTGGATCGCCGACGACGAAGAGGGAATGAGGCGATTTCAGGAGGGCCGGTGAGGCTATTCTTGGACGCGAGCGTATTACTCGCTGCTGCTGGCTCGTCGAACGGTGCGTCTCGTGCCCTTTTTTCCTATGGCAGACGGCAGGGATGGGTATTGGTCAGCAGCCCCTACGCAGTGAACGAAGTCCTGAGAAACCTTCCCAAACTGCCTGTGGGTGCGACAACGACATGGCTTGGCTTGCGCTCCCAAGTGTTGGTGGTGGATGACGTGGTGTCGTTGGATCGGCCGGTCGTCTTTGCGGCGAGCAAGGATCGACCGATTCTTTTCACGGCTCTGGCTTGGACGGAGGTGTTGCTCACGTTGGATAAATTCGATTTCGCCGACGTACTCGGCGGCGAGTTTTACGGGCTGCGGGTTTTGTTGCCCTACCAGTTACTTGGGTTAGAACGGTCCGCCGGACGGCTGTAATACCTGCTCTGCCCGGCGTAATATCCCAAAACTCGATTACAAGGGCTACAATGCTGGAAGTCAGGCTGTTACGAAACCGGCTTACTGCTCTAATTCTGCTTGGACAATGGGGCCGGGTTTTCGATTCTCGAGGGGATGGATCCGATTCGTTTCGTGTTGATTTACCTGGCCGGGTGGATGAACCGGAACCAGCAGTGCGTCATTGAGTAATTTCAAGAAGAGGTGCGGGTGCTGAAGGAACAACTCGGGGTGAATCGGCTCCACTTCAGTGACGAACAGCGGAGCCGACTGGCCCGCAAGGCGAAAGCGATCGCGTTCGGCATGCTCAAGGAGATCGCCAGTATCGTCACGCCCCAGACTCTGCTCGCCTGGCATCGGCGGCTGATCGCCAAGAAGTATGATTCGAGTGCCAAGCGTGTCGGGAGGCCCAGAACTCAAGAATCCATCACCGAGCTGATCGTGTGCCTGGCTCGGGAAAATCGAACCTGGGGATACGCTACGATCGATGGAGCGTTGCTGAATCTTGGGCACGATGTAGGCCGCAGCACCATTGCTCGCGTGCTCAAGAAGGCTGGCATCGAGCCTGCACCCGAACGGAAAAAGGGCATGAGTTGGTCGGAGTTCCTCACGAGTCACTGGAATGTTCTGGCCGCAACGGATTTCTTCACGGCGGAAGTTTGGACCGTAGGCGGACTGATCCGCTACCACGTGCTATTCTTAATCCGGTTGGCCACCCGCGAAGTGAAGATCGCCGGGATGATCCCAGAACCCAACGACGCTTGGATGAAGCAGATCGCTCGGCACCTGACCGACGGAATCGACGGCTTCCTCAAAGGCTACAAATACCTGATCCATGATCGAGCGCCCTGTTTTTCCGACGCCTTCAGGAACATTCTCAAAGAAAGCAGAGTCAAATCAGTCCGACTGCCGAGAAAAAGTCCCAATTTGAATTCCTTTGCCAAACGCTGGGTCCGCACGGCGAAAGAGGCCTCTTCGCGTACTTGTGTGGGTGATTTTCGACCATTTTGGGGCGGCGCCTCGAGCTAGAACTAGCGGGGGGCGTGCGGCGAGCCTCCAGCTCGCGCCCCCCTGCGGTGGAAGGTTCGTTTGGCAA